>CAJWGI010000159.1 GCA_913031335.1 uncultured Anaerolineales bacterium
GTCCTTGAACATGAAGCGTAGCGGCTCGATAAGGGGGAAAGGCAACTCATCCGGCAGCCCACCCACATTGTGGTGCGTTTTTATTTTGGCTGCCTGCTGGCGGCCTTTTCCGCTGCTTTCAACTACGTCTGGATAGATGGTCCCCTGTACTAGGTATTCAGCTGAACTTCCTAGCCGCCGCGCTTCACGCTCAAAGAGCTGCATGAACTCCTCGCCGATTGCCTTTCGCTTTACTTCCGGGTCAGTCACGCCTGAAAGCACAGTCATGAAATCCTCCACCGCGTTGATGGCTTCCAAGCGCACCTGTAGCTGCTCCTGAAAAGTGCTTACCACCTGTTCGGTTTCCCCGGCACGCATCAGGCCGGTGTCCACGTAGAAACAGGTCAGCCGGTCGCCGATGGCGCGATGAACCAGCGCGGTGGCCACTGTCGAATCCACGCCTCCGCTCACGGCTGAAATCACCTCAGCCTTTCCCACCTGAGCGCGGATGCGCTTGACTGCGTCCGCCACCATGAAGCCAGGCGTCCATTCGCGCCGTACGCGCGCATGGCTTAGAAAGTGTTCCAGAATCTCGCTACCGTGCTCGGTGTGATGTACCTCCGGATGGAATTGCAATCCGAAAATGCCGCGTTCCGGATTCTCAATTGCGGCAATGGGGCAGTTTTCGCTACTGGTGGTGACCGAGAAATTGGCTGGGGCTGCAGCCACCAGATCTCCATGGCTCATCCACGCTTGGAAGGTTTTTCCCGCAAGGTGGCCCGGCAGCAGGCTCGATTCTGGACGGCAGCGCAGCTGGCTGCGGCCATATTCATGTTCGCCTGCCGGTTTGACCTCGCCGCCCAGCGCGCGGGAGAGCAGCTGCATCCCGTAGCAAATCCCTAACACAGGTACGCCGGCTTCCAGAACATACGGCGGCAGCTGTGGGGCGCCGGCCGCGTACACGCTACTCGGCCCGCCGGAGAGAATCAGCGCCTTCGGTTTCAGGTCAAGTACAACGTCGGCGGCGGTATCGAATGGAAACAACTCGCAATACACGTGTGCCTCCCGCACCCGTCGGGCAATTAGCTGCGAGTATTGCGAGCCGAAGTCGATAATGGCGACTGAATCCATGAGTGCGCGCAGGGGCGCTAGTCGGCGAAAACGATTTTCCCGTCGCTCATGTCTGAGATGGCGGCGAGCGATTCGACTGGCACGTTCAGCTCTGACAGCACCTCGCGCCCGCCCTCGAAGGTTTTCTCCACCAGCGTGCCGATGCCGACAACGGTCGCTCCGGCGACGCTGGCCAGGCGCGCCAACCCGAGAATGGTTTGCCCGGAGGCAAGAAAATCATCGATGATTAGCACGCGTTCTCCGTCGCGCAGGAATTCAGGCGAGACAATCAACTCGACCGTGCGCCCTTTTGTGTGGGATGGCGCCAGCGTGAGAAAGACCTGATCGGGCATGGTAACCGGCTTGTGCTTGCGCGCGTACACGACGGGAAGGCCCAGATGCTTTGCGGTCATCACCGCGGGCGCGATGCCGGAGATTTCGGCGGTGAGCACTTTGGTGGCATCCACTTCCGCGAAACGCGCGGCAAGTTCGCGGCCACAGGCCTCCATCAGGGCTGGGTCGACCTGGTGGTTGATGAAGCCATCTACCTTCAGGATGCCGCCTCCCAGGTTATGTCCCTCGCTGTGAATGCGATCTTTGAGTACGCGCATGGGCTCTTCCTTACCCTGAGATGGCGCTGATTGTACACCACACACCCGACCTGTTGGTAGCATCCGGCATGGCATCGGAGCGCGAATTGCGATTGACGGGTTTTTCTGGCTATGGTATTATCCCAACCCTGCTCCGGGCCGTTGCGACGCGGAGCGTGGAGGACGGCGTGACGAAAATTTTGTATAACTGGTACATGAGAGGGGAAGCACAATAGCGAGACGACGAAGGCGATACATAAGGCCCTCGCGGAACAATCTGCCGGCATTCCGAATCAACGGAAAAATCACCGCTGAGGAGGTGCAGCTGATTGACCCAAGCGGCACCAATCGGGGCGCCATCCCCGTCTCCGAGGCGCTGGCTATAGCCGATGGGGCTAACCTGGATTTGGTGGAGGTCTCTCCGAACGCCTCACCCCCTGTGTGTAGGGTGCTGAATTACGGTAAGTTCCTCTACGAGCGCTCAAAGAAGGAAAAAGAGGCGCGCAGGGCGCAGAAAAAGATTGAGATTAAGGAAATCCGCCTCCGGCCGAAGACGACCGAGCACCATCGCTCGTTCAAGGTTCGTGATGCGCGCCGGTGGCTTGAAAGCGGGATGAAGGTGCGGGTGCGAATTCGCTTCCGGGGGCGAGAGATTACGCTCCCCGATGTGGCCCGAGAAGACATGGACGAGATTTATGTGGAACTTTCCGATGTCGGCCATATCGAGGCCGCACCGAGCATGGAGGGGCGCACAATGTTGATGATACTTGCGCCGGGCGCGGAGAAAGGCTCCTGACCACGGCGAGGAGCAAGCGGCCGGGTGTCCGGAACGTGAATCCGGACGCAGTCGTAATTGGAGAATAAGAATGGCAAGAAAAAAGACGCGCGGGAAATATAAGTTGAAAACCCATCGCGCGACCGCGAAACGCTTCAAAATCACCGGCTCCGGAAAGCTGGTGCGCACGAAGATTGGGAAGGGGCATCTGCGGCGCAACACCTCTAAGCGCACCAAAGCGCTCTTCTCAAAGATGGTCGAGGTGGAATCTTCCGGGCTCAAGAAGCGCGTGCGGCGGCTGGCTCCTTACCTGCGGCGCTACAAATATAATCCGCCTTCATAGGCGGTCGGGAGAGCAATGACATGACTCGCGTGAAGACTGGGCCGTATCGACGCCGGCGCCACCGAAAAATCGTCAAGAGGATGCAGGGGCAGTTTGGCACTCGCCATCGCCTGTGGCGCCGCGCCAATGAGGCCATGCTGAAAAGCTACTGGTATGCCTACCGCGACCGTCGCGCCCGCAAGCGGGACATGCGGCGTCTGTGGATAATACGCATCAACGCGGCCGCACGGCAAAATGGCACCACCTACAGTCGCCTGATGGCTGGCCTGCGCAAGGCCGAGGTGGGCCTGAACCGCAAAATGCTGGCTGACCTTGCGGTGCGCGACCCGCAAGCTTTCGCCGCGGTGGCTGAGACGACGAAAGCACAGTGAATTCAGCGCATCTATTAGTCATGCAGCGCCCCCGGATGGGGGCGTCTTTTTTTTACGCCGCGTGACTTGCCGCTCTGCATGCGCTGTGGTAAGATTGCGCCCGCAAGCGCGGCCTACGCACGTCACGGGCCACGCCGAAAATTCGCGTGTCGCCCGGCGAATAGTCGGGTGGAATAATCTCGCACGTCGGTGGACCTGTCTGGCCGTGCCGCGCAAAAGCGGCTCCGGACAGGGATGAAGCGGGCGGACGCTGAAACGGAAAGGATGATCCACGATGGTTGATCTCTCCATGAAAGGCTTGCTGGAAACGGGCGTCCATTTTGGGCATCGCACCGGCAGGTGGCACCCCAAAATGAAGCCGTTCATCTTCACTGAGCGCAACGGCATTCACATCATCGACCTGCAGCAGACAATGGAATGCATAATGCGTTGTTTTGATATCGTGCGCGACGTGGTCGCCGATGGCGGCGAAGTTCTTTTTGTTGGCACCAAGCGCCAGGCGCAAGAAGCAATCCAGACGGAGGCCGAGCGCTGCGAAATGCCCTATGTCAACCGGCGCTGGCTGGGCGGCATGATCACCAACTGGCGTACCATGAAAGAGCGCATCGGCGAGCTGGAACGCATGGAGCGCGAGCACGAAGCGGGTGAATGGGTAGGCCTTAAAAAGAAAGAGCGACTGATGCACATGCGCAAAATCGCCAAGCTGCAATATCGACTGGGCGGCATCCGCAGCATGCGCGATTTGCCGCGAATACTGGTAGTGGTGGATATTCACCGCGAATCCACGGCGGTGCGTGAGGCCAACATTCTCGATATTCCGGTGATTGCCATGGTGGACACTAATTGTGACCCCTCCTCGGTGGATTACGTGCTGCCGGCGAACGATGACGCCATTCGGGCAATTCGATTGATTGTGGGGTACCTTGCGGATGCGGCCATCGAGGG
>CAJWGI010000160.1 GCA_913031335.1 uncultured Anaerolineales bacterium
CGTCACCGGATATCCGTTGCGCCCGGAAATTGTGCGCGCGACGCGAGAAACGCGGGAATCCGCGCGGGAAAGATTAAACCTCGGCGCCGGGCGCCCGACGGTGCTGGTGGTCGGCGGCAGCCGGGGCGCGCGCAGCATCAACCAGGCCGCACTTGCGGCAGGGCCGGAATGGATTGGCGACGGTGCGCAGGTGCTCCATGTGAGCGGGCAGCTTGATTGGAGCGCGGTGCAAAAGCAGCGGAAGGAGTTTTCGCCGGAGACGAGAGCGCATTATCATATCTTCCCGTATCTGCGCGACGAAATGGGGTTGGCGCTGCGGGCGGCGGATATAGCTGTCGCGCGCGCGGGCGCCTCGTGCCTGGGCGAGTTCCCTGCCTTCGGGCTGCCGGCAGTGCTGGTTCCGTACCCGCATGCCTGGCGTTATCAGCGCTCGAACGCAGAGGCGTTGAGCGAACACGGTGCGGCTATTTGGATTGAAGACAAGGATTTGCAGCGGTCGCTTTCGCTGACGGCGGGAGAGCTGTTGCGCGACTCAGATCGATTGGCCGCGATGGGCCGCAAGGCAGCAGCGCTGGCCGTGCCGGAGGCGGCTGAACGGGTGGCGGCGGAGTTAATCGCCATGGCTGCGGGGGCCGGCTGATGATTTCGCTGGCGGTGATTTTCTGGATGTACCTGCTTCTTTTCGGCATTATTGGCGGTTTGCGCGGTTGGGCTAAAGAGATTCTGGTGCTTTTCAGCATGGTGCTGGCGCTCTTTCTCGATGCGGTGATTATGGAACATGTACCTGGTGTCAAACCGGCACTTGCGGCGCAGACCCCGCTGACGCAGTTCTCAGTGCGGGCGACGTTCTTTTTGCTGCTGGCTTTTTTCGGCTATGAGACCCCGGCAGTGGCCACTATTTTCGCCGACAAGGCCCGTCGCGAGCGGCTAGAGGACATGCTGCTCGGGCTATTTCTCGGCGCAATAAACGGCTACTTGCTGGTGGGCACGCTCTGGCATTACCTGCACGCAACCGGCTACCCGATTGCCGGAATACTGCCTCCGGAGGCAGACAGCGTGAAGGCGATGTTGAATTACATGCCTCCCGAACTGGTTGGCCCACCGTACATTTATTTCGGGGTGGGACTGGCATTCGTGTTCGTGATTGTGGTGTTCATCTAAAGGCGTGATGGCGGTGGAAACGAAGGAGCACATTCACCTGATTGGAATTGGCGGCGCGGGGCTGTCGGCTATCGCCACGGTGTTGTTGGAGAGTGGCCACCCCGTGAGCGGATCGGATGTGGAGGAGACCGCGCTCACCGAGCGGCTGAAAAGGGCCGGCGCGCGCGTGTACGTCGGTCACCGTGCAGAAAACCTTGCCGCGGCCGACATGGTGCTGCCGTCATCCGCCATTCCGGAGAGCAACCCGGAGCTGCAGGCAGCCCGCGCGCAACGCATCAAGGTTTTGAAGCGCCAGGAACTGCTCGGAATGCTGATGGCGGATCGCGTCGGCTGCGCGGTGGCAGGCACGCACGGTAAAACCACCACAACCGCGCTGCTGGCGACCTGCCTGCTGCGCGCTGGCTTTGACCCCACATTTATCGTCGGCGGCGTCATCAGAGATCTGGGCATCAACGCCCGCCACGGGCGCGGTGAGCCGTTTGTGATTGAGGCCGATGAGTACGAGCGCATGTTTCTTGGGTTGCGCCCGAAAGTTGCCATCATCACCAATGTGGATTATGACCATCCCGATTGTTACTCGTCCATGGCCGAGATGGAGGCTGCTTTTTGTGAATTCGCCATGCTGGTGCCACCAGACGGTCGCCTGATAATCAATCAGGGCGACGTGCGCGCGCGCGCGCTCGGTGCGGCAGCGAGAGACGCCGGGGCGCCGGTGGTGACCTATGCGCTCCGGAGCGAGGCTGACTGGCGGGCGGAAGAGATTGATCCCAGCGCGGACGGCGGCTGCGACTTTACCTTACGCAGGCCGGGCAGCCAGCCTGACCTGCGAGCGCAAGTCGGGTTACTCGGTGAGCACAATCTCTCAAATGCCTTGGCCGTGTTGGCCGCTGCCGACTTCTTTGGAGTGAGCGCGGAAAACCTGCTGCCGACGTTGAGCGGGTTCAGCGGAGTGGAGCGCCGCTTCGAGCTGAAGGGCGAGGCCGGCGGGGTGACTGTGATTGATGATTATGCCCATCATCCGACAGAGATCCGCGCCACGCTCCGCGCCGCACGCAGCCGCTTTCGGGGGCGGCAGTTGTGGGTTCTTTTTCAGCCGCACACGTTCACCCGCACGCGTGCGCTGCTGGCACAATTCGCCGCCAGTTTAGACCATGCAGACCATGTGGCGTTAATGGATATCTTTCCCTCGCGCGAGGTGGATGACGGCGCGGTTTCATCCGCTGACATTCTGAAACTGATGGAGCATGACAATGCGCACCTTGTGGGCGCTCACGAGGAAGCGGCGCGCGCTTTGAACGCGCGACTGCGGCCCGGCGACGTGCTCATAACGCTTGGCGCTGGTGATGGATACAAAGTTGGCGAGCGGGTGCTTGAGCTGCGCCGGAATGCGGGCGCTGCCGCCAGTGGAGATTCCGAAGAACTGTTTGCGCAATTTGGCGGGCGGGTGTGCCGGCACGAACCGCTCGCGCGTTACACTTCGGCACGCATCGGCGGGCCGGTGGATTATTTCATTCAAGCCCACTCGGCCGATGAGCTCGCGGGGGCGGTGCAGGCTGGCTGGCGCGCGGGCATGCCGGTGACGGTGTTTGGGGCCGGCTCGAACGTACTGGTATCCGACCGTGGCATTCGCGGACTGGTGGTCCAGAACCAGGCGCGCAGAGTGGAATTCGTGGAGAACGGCACGGGCTTGCGCGTGCGCGCTGAGTCGGGTACGGCGCTGGCTGCCCTGGCGCACATGTGTGTGACGCGCGGTGCGGCCGGGTTGGAGTGGGCCGTTTCTGTGCCGGGCACGGTTGGAGGAGCGGTGATCGGGAACGCGGGTGCGCACGGCGGCGACGTTGCGGGTGCCATCTTTTTGGCCGACATCTTGCAACGCGGGAAGGGCACACAGAGGTGGCCGGTCGAGGCCCTACAACTGGATTATCGCACCAGCCGGCTGAAAGCCGCAGCTGGCGATTTTGCGGTGCTGAACGCCGAGTTTGCACTCACGCGCGCCGAGCCTGAGGTGCTTAAGCGAAAAGCGGCGCAATTCAGCCAGCTGCGGCGGGAAATGCAGCCACCCGGCGCCAGCATCGGATCGATGTTTAAGAATCCGCCGGGAGACTATGCCGGTCAGTTGTTGGAGGCGGCCGGGTTAAAAGGAATGCGCATTGGACAGGCGGAAATCTCCCGCGTGCATGCCAATTTCTTCGTCAACCTGGGGGAAGCCACGGCGGCGCAGGTGCGCGAGTTGATTGACTGCGCGCGCGAGACCGTGCGCCGGGAATTCAACGTGGAACTGGAACTGGAAATCCAGTTGCTGGGAGATTGGTCCTGAGCCGGCATCTTAAGGGCGATTCAGATGAAAAAGATGCGCATAGGTGTTTTATTTGGCGGTCGTTCTGGGGAACACGAGGTTTCATTGATGTCAGCGCGCTCAGTACTGAGTGCGATTGATCCGGAAAAATACGAGGTCACCATGATTGGCATCACCAAGCAGGGTCGCTGGATTGGGGGGGATGACCCGCTGCTGGCGCTGGAGAGCGGTGCGGAAGCTGCCGGCGAGGCGCCCGTGGCCGCGTTGCTGGGTGACCCGCTCAATCATGCGCTCTTGCAGCTGCGTGAGGATGAACGTACGCGCGAGATGGCATGCTCCAATGTCGCGGAACTAGACATTGTCTTCCCGGTGTTGCATGGCACGTTTGGCGAGGACGGAACCGTACAGGGCCTTTTTGAGCTCGCCGATATGGCATATGTGGGCGCCGGAGTGGTGGGTTCCGCAGTTGGCATGGACAAGGGTATTTTCAAGGCGGTGATGCGCGCGGCCGGTCTGCCTGTGTTGCCAGCAGTGGTCTTTAACCGCAGTGAGTATGAACGCAATCCCGACGCGGTCATACGGCGCACGCTTCGGGAATTGAAGTTTCCCGTCTTCGT
>CAJWGI010000161.1 GCA_913031335.1 uncultured Anaerolineales bacterium
TAAGGCTTTGGGAGGTGCCGCCCGTATCACAGGCGATGGACGGTCTTAGTGCATCCACCCCGATCACGCTCTCGTAGTAATCGCTAATACCGCCCACTACAGGAATGCCTTCCGGTAGCCCGGTTGCTGCGGCGGCTGCTGGCGTGACTGAGCCAATCCGCTCGCCCATTAGCCGTTGGGGCGGGAATTTTTCACGGTCAAGTTCCGAGGCTGCCAGTGTGTCTTCATCCCAAGGCGCGATCGCGGGCGACATCGACGCCGACAGCAACCCACACAGTTGCGCGGCGACATAGTCCCATGCTTGGCAGAACCAGCGTGAGCTTGCGTAGACCTCTGGACGGTGCCGATGTAGCCACATCACTTTAGGGACAAAGGCATGCGCTGGCAGCGAATGTCCGATCCTTACGTTGAGCTCGCCAACTTCGGTTGCGGCCCGGCGATCCATCCAAGTAAGGGCGGGACCCACCGGGCTAAGAGCACCATCCAGTGCAACCATAGTCGGCCCCTGCCCCCCAACAGAGACGCCGATGATTTCGGCTGCGGCGACCTGTGACAGTACTGCACCAATTGCCTCTCTCGTAGCACCCCACCAGTCAAGTGGGTCTTGCTCGGCAGCCCCATTTGCATTGAACTGAAGTGGGTAATCGCTTGCGGCTGCAGCGGCGAGATGGCCATCCAAATGAAATGCGCCTACTTTCGTCCTGGTTGTGCCCACATCAATTCCGAGCAACAGAGTTGAAGAACTCATGACCAATCAATCTTCGTCGAGCGCAACTCTGCCTTCCGTCCGTGACTGCTTGACCCAGCGCTGTATGGCGCTATTAGAGTCATCCACAGTTTGTGGACCCGCAAAGCGTAAGCCCTAATTAAATCCTTCAATCTCATGCCGCCAATACCCAGCGATTTCGGCGTAGTACGGAAATAGCCGCGGCCTGCCTTGCGTTGGGCGCAGGAGGCTAACACATGTTCGAATGTCATCTTGACCGGTGGCTCATCTTTCCAGTCGGCACGAAAGTTTACCCGGCATGCGCGGTTGACCAGACAGACCATGTTCGGTAGCAAACCATATTGCTGGTGACCACTGCCTGAAACATCATCCACCAGGATCGAACGCTGAACAGAAAACTTCTCCCGAAAAACTCTAGCGTGGGCCAATTTCTGCTTTAGGCTGCGAATTGCCGAGTAGTTTACACCCGGATGGGCCTCGCGCACATACACCGAGGCCAAGGTAAAACCCCTGTCGGCGCATGCCGATATGAGGGACTCGGTGGACGGCGCCGCCGGCCCCCAATATGGTCAAGTGATCGAACCGAATTCAACGAGCAGAAAGCTATTCCGCCACTAGTCGTTCAATTTAACGGGTTGGCCCGAGCCGGACAATATCGCCGTGAAATCTGGTGCGGGCGTGCCTACAGGCCCCGCATTCCGCAATCCACGGTAGTCCTCCCCGCCTTCAAAGACAGCATAGTCATGAGAATCTCTGTTGGCCTCGAATGCTTTGCTCTTCATCTAATCGTTTCGTTGAGGTGCGGGTTGCGGATTAGCCGCCTTGACCAACTGGACGACGACAATGCCGCCAACAATGAGAAGGATGCCGACGGCGATCGGAACATTCATGGTTTCACCCAACCAAAGTACTGCAACTGCGGAGGCGACCACTATATCCAAAACCTTGACAGTGCTCGCGCTCGCAATCGACGTAAGTTGAAATGCCTTAAAGAGACAATACTGGGCCACGCCGAGAAACAATCCGGATAACAGCAACAACCAATATGCCGACGCTGAAAAGCTCCCAAAGGCCGCGAGCCGGGTATCCACCGCCAAAATCAACGTCAGAACCAGCGCCGACATCGAAATTGTTATCCCGATCAATGTGAAGATACTGGTCCCGCGCCGGAGGAGGTAGCTACCGACATTGCTGCTGATAGCCCAAACAAGGCCTGTTAGCAATCCATATAGCGCGCCGAGTTGCCACTGGGCTGACACAGGTTCGCCAACATGCTGGCCGTACGTAAGCACCGTAATGCCGATCGAGGTGAAAATGATGCCGGCGGCAATCCGGCGGTTGAACCTCTCGCCCAGAAACGGAACGGCCAGCAGCGCTCCTAACAGCGGGAAGGTCGAAAAGAGTGGCACTGCTACAAGAATCCCACCGTAACGGAATGCTAGAAAGAGCCACACGTGGGCCAGCGGCGCAATGACGATCCCGTAAATGACGATCAGCCCAAGGATGCGCCAGCCGACGAACTCGGCCCTCCTTGGCAGCAGCTGCACCACACTTTCCTGCCGCAGGGCCATCATTACAAGCCCAAACGCTGCCAGCGGAATCACCCGGATCACCGTTCCAGCCAACGGATCGCCCTCAACGGCAGCCACGCGTGTAAGCACATTCCCGGCTGCGAAGGCTACTGCTGCACCCGACGCCCACCATTCGCCAATGCCAATTCGCATGTTGCCCATTCAATCAATTGAGGTCATGAAAAAGAGACCCGGCTCTTGTGATGCCAAGTATCTTTAACCAAGGGTTGACTGCAATACGATATGCGCTCAAGTCTAGAGCGGCCTCGAACGCTTCCTGCATTTGCTGTAATGGGTAGGTCGCGGATATATCCCCAGCGTCAGCCAGGCGGCTGCGCCCACCGTCATTTCCGGCTCGCCACTGACGACGGGCCTGCTCATCACCTCGCTCATGGCCAGCGAGTTTAGAAGGTGCGTCAACTCCCAGATGCTCAACGAAATGGCGTCCGAGGCATCTGCGCCGCGCACGTCACCTCGCGTGATGATACCGACCAGTGCGTCGCCCTTCATCACCGTTAGCCGCCGAATATTGTGTTCCTCCATCAACTTGTCGGCTTCGGGCAGCGACGTGTCCGCAGAGACCGCGATCGGGTCGGCTGTCATCCAATTGCGCACCGACTCATTTGCAGGCATGCTAACCTCCTTGTGTGTTGAAAAGAGAAGCTATTTCCATCGTCATCAGTTTACCGCAGGAGAGTGCGCTTTGCCAGCAACATTAATCACATCGTTTGCAAACAAATGTCAGATTGGCACTGTCGGCTGGCAAGCTTCTTGCTGCCATGCTAGCAGGCTGCCCGCAGTTTGAACCGCGCGTTCATCACGTTGAAATCGCAACGCAAAGGTGACTTGATGCAGAGAATATGCTTTTATCTCGCAGTGATTTGCACGCTGGCGATCGCTTGCACGCCGCTCAGCAACCTGTTAATACCCGCGCCCACCGCGGTGCCGACTCCAACCCCTACGCCTACCCCGGCCCCCGACCCGTGCAGCGCAGAGGCCATGCGCAAACTGACGGATGAAGTCAAGTCGTTGGCGGAGCGTTATATGGAAGCCATCAAAAAAGAGGAAAGCTGGTTGCCCTTACTGCCAGATTTGATGGGCCTGCGCCGTGATGTGAAGCAGTTCCTGAATCTCCCACGCTGTGCGGAGCGGATGAGGAATGCGCTCAGCGAATACACCGATATAGACACCACAGAATTGCAGCGCCTTGTCGAGGGTTTGGCCGCGGGCAGCCTCGAAGATGCCATGCAGGCAGCGCGGTACTGGCTGGAAGATAAAGTGGATCTACCCGCCCCGGGCGACCAATAACCCGCCGGTGCGCAGCATAAAAGCGACCCGTTCGGGTCGCTTTTATTTGTCCGGTGTTACCAGATTTACCGCACCCCTACTGCAATGCGCCGTGGCTTGGCTTCTGCGGCTTTGGGGAGAGTCAGTGTCAGCACCCCGTTCTCTAGGGCGGCGCAGGCCTCTCCTGCCTCCAGCACGGCGGGCAGTCGCAACCGCCGCCTGAAACCGCCCATTTTCCGCTCCCGCACCAGGTAGCCATTCTTGTCCGTTTCCTTCTCGGACGACACCTGCGCGGAAATCGATACCACTCCATCCTCAACCTCGATGGAAAGGTCTTCCGCCGTCACGCCAGGAACGCTGGCAGTAAGCACATATTCGTCCTCACTCTCCTCGACGTCCACGTCCAGATGATCCGCGAAGGCTTCCGATTGCGGCGCAAAGAAGCCGTCATTCAGAAAGCTATCGAAGATACCCCGC
>CAJWGI010000162.1 GCA_913031335.1 uncultured Anaerolineales bacterium
CTGGGTAAGATTGTTGAAATCGGGCCGACCGAGGAGATTCTGCAGCGCCCCCGCCATCCGTACACAGAGGCGCTGCTCTCAGCCGTGCCCATCCCTGACCCGCGTGTGCGCCGCGAAGCCGTGCAGATAAAAGGCGGGGTGAGCAAACCCATTGACCCGCAGCCGCGCTGCCGGTTTTACGAACGCTGCCTGCTGGCGGACGATTACTGCCGCGAGCAGCAGCATCCGCCGCTGGTGGAAGTTGATGGGGCGGTGTTGGCAGCCTGCTATAAGGCCTAGCGATTGTGATACAATAGCGCCGCCATGGGCCGTGGTGCAACTGGCAGCACAGCGGACTTTGGATCCGTCGATCCTGGTTCGAGTCCAGGCGGCCCAGCTTGATCTTCAACTTCGCATCACTGATTGTGAACGACGACCCCCCGAGTAGTAACACAACTTCCAGCCGAATAACGCGCGGCCTGTGTCGAGCGTGCGGCTGCCCTGCTGCGGCCGGGCATCCGGGATCGCGCCGATGAGCACTGTGCCCGTAATCCTGGCCGCGGGCAAGGGCGTGCGCATGCGCTCAAACTTGCCGAAAGCGCTGCACGCTCTGGGCGGGCGGCCATTGATTGAATACGCGCTTGAGCTGGGGCAGGAAGTTGGCGACCAGCCAGTGCTGGTAGTGATAGGCCACGGCGCGGAGGCGCTGCGCGAACTGGTGGGCGAACGCGCTCGAGTGGCGGTGCAGGCCGAGCAGCTGGGCACCGGTCATGCGCTGCTGCAGGCGGCGGTAGAACTGCGTGGCAACGTGGACCGTGTGCTGGTGTGGGCGGCCGATATGCCCCTGTTGAGCGCGGCCACGCTTGAAGCGGTGGTCGCGCGCCAGCGTGAGAACGACGGCCCGATTTCTATCGTGACGGCGGTGGCCAAGCAGCAACGCGGGTTTGGCCGCGTGCTCCGCGCGGAGGACGGCAGCGTGCAGGCGGTGGTGGAGCAAGCCGACGCCACCGCGGAGCAGCGCTCCATCCGCGAGCTGAACGTGGGTGTCTATTGTTTCGACTCTGCCTGGATGTGGGACGAGCTCTCGCGGCTGCAGCCGTCTACCTCCGGTGAGTATTACCTGACCGATCTAATCGGGGTGGCAGTGGCGCAAGGCCTCGAGGTAGGCGCTATCGCTGTGGAGGACCGCGCCGAGATTATCGGCATAAACACGCGCGTACATCTGGCCGAGGCCGAGGCGGCGTTGCGCGAGCGAATTAATCGTGGCTGGATGGAGTGCGGGGTGACGCTGCTCGACCCGGCCAACACTTACATCGCGGCAAGCGTGCAAATCGGCGCTGACACCACCGTGCTGCCCAACACCCATCTTCAGGGCGCAACCAGCGTGGGCTCCGGCTGCAGCATCGGGCCAAACAGTGTGGTGCGCGATTCCGCTATCGGCGACCGCTGCCGGGTGGAATGCTCAGTACTGGAGCAGGCTACTCTGGAAGAGGATGTGGACGTCGGCCCGTTCGGGCGTTTGCGTGCCGGTGCTCATCTGGCGCGCGGGGTTCACGTGGGGAATTTCGGCGAGGTTAAGAACTCGTACCTCGGCCCGCAGGTGAAGATGGGGCATTTCTCCTACGTGGGCGACGCCACCGTGGGAGCGCGCACTAATATTGGCGCGGGCACGGTCACGTGTAACTACGGCATGGATAGAAAAAAACACCGCACTGAAATTGGCGAGGATGTCTTCATCGGCAGTGACACTATGATGGTCGCACCGGTGTCCATCGGCGCGCGCGCTCGCACCGGCGCAGGCTCGGTGGTCACCAGAGATGTGCCCGCCGACAGCACCGCTGTGGGAGTGCCGGCGCGCGTCATCGCGCGGAGAAGCACTGACGATGATGGCTAATCTACTCGGTTTGGCCGGGCTGATGTTGGTGAACGCCTTTTTGGCAACTGCGCGCACCGTCTTCGCGAACGTCTCCGCCACCGGGCTGGAACAGAGCCGTGACACTGGCGACACCGGCGCGCGACTGGCCGGGTTACTGCTGGAAAACCCCACCCGCCTGCAGCTCACATTGCGCCTGCTGCAAACTCTCACGCTCCTGCTTTTTGCTGGCGGCCTGGCTCGGTTGTTGTTGCCGCAGTTGCAGTGGGCGAGCGCCCTGTTGCTGACGCTGCTGGCGCTGGGGGTCACGCTGGCGTTGCTAGTTCTGGGCGAGCTGCTGCCGCAATCTCTGGTGGTGAGCGCGCCCACGCGCTGGGCCACGCGGCTCGCCCCGGCGATGCTCGGCCTGAACTGGTTGTGCGCGCCCGCGACCCGTGTGCTGGAATGGATCGCCGGCCGCCTCGGGGTACCGCTCAGCGAGCGTGAGCGTTTGCTTGTCACCCCGGATGAGATTAAGGATCTGGTGGACGCGGGCGAGGAGGGCGGCTCGATAGAGCAGGACGAGCGGCAGATGATTTACTCGGTCTTTCAGTTCAGTGATACGCTGGTGCGCGAGGTGATGATTCCCCGTATCGACGTGCTGGCGCTGGATGTGGAAACGCCTTTGGCGGATGCGCACGCGGCGGTGGTGGAAAACGGCTTCAGCAGAATTCCGGTTTACGAGCGCTCAGTCGATAACGTCATCGGGCTGCTGTATGCCAAAGACCTGCTCACTGCGGAAGCCGCCGGGAAGGATGACCCTGCACTGCGCGAAATTCTGCGCCCTCCGTTCTTCGTTCCGGAGACAAAAAAAATCGATGCGCTCTTGCCGGAATTGCAGGCGCAGCACATGCACATGGCTATCGTGGTGGATGAATATGGCGGCATGGCCGGCGTGGTCACGCTGGAAGATCTGGTGGAAGAACTCATCGGCGAGGTTCAGGATGAATACGACCTGGAGCAAGAAGTGCCCTTCCGGCAGATTGGCGAGCACGAGTATCTGGTGCACGGGCGCATGGACATTGACGACCTGAACCGCAAGCTGCAGACTGAAATTGACGGCGGTGAGGCTGATACGCTGGCCGGATTCATCTTCGGGCAGCTGGGGCGGGTGCCGGATATCGGCGAGCGCCTAGAAATAAACGGGCTGCTGCTGGAAGTGCAGCAGGTGGTCGAACGCCAGATTCGATGGGTGCGCGTGTCGCGCCGTAGCGAACTTCCCGCGCCCGCGAGCGCGGCCCAAGATGAATAAGGGCCAGCGCGCCGAGATCTGCCGCCTGGCGCTGCACGCGCGCGAGCGGGCCTACGCGCCCTATTCGGGTTTCGCCGTGGGGGCGGCGTTGCTCGCTTCCTCAAGCGAAGTGTTCACCGGCGTCAATGTGGAAAACGCCAGTTATCCGGTCGGCATCTGCGCGGAACGCACGGCGGTCTTCAAAGCCGTCAGCGCGGGCGAGCGCGAGTTTCCGCTATCGCGGTTGTATCTCAAAGGTGCGGCCGTGCCCAGCGGCAGCTGTCGTCAGGTGCTGGCCGAGTGAGGGCGCGACATGACCGTCATTATGCTCGAACCGGACGGTGGCGTGCGTCGCGAGACCACTCTGCACGAGCTACTCCCGGACGGCTTCTACCCCGAAAACCTGAAATAGCCGTGCCCGCAGCGGCTCTGCGGAAGGCCTGAATGGTATAATGCGCGCATGGCGCGCGCGCGGGCAATCCGCACTGAAACGATCGTCCTTCGGCAGCAGGTCTTCGGCGAGGCCGACCGGCTGCTAACGCTGCTGACGCCCGACCGAGGCAAACTGCGTGCAATCGCAAAAGGCGTGCGCCGTCCCTCTAGCCGCAAAGCTGGTCACCTTGACCTCTTCATGCGCGCCGATGTGCTGCTGGCCCTAGGCCGCAACCTCGACATAATCACTCAGGCACAGACGCTCGATGCCTATCGTCCGCTGCGCGAAGAGTTGCTGCGCTCCAGCTACGCCAGCTACTGCGTTGAATTGCTCGACCGGTTCACGCCGGACGGGGAGGCAAACGCGGCGCTCTACCGGCTGCTGTCCGATGTGCTTTCGCGGCTCAGTGGCAGTGACAATCTGGCGCTGACCGCGCGCCACTACGAGCTGCACCTGCTGGACCTGGTGGGATTCCGGCCGGAACTGGAACGT
>CAJWGI010000163.1 GCA_913031335.1 uncultured Anaerolineales bacterium
CAACGCCCGGCCGGGCGCTCCCGGTGGAAGAATGGCCACCCCGAAACGCCAGCCGCCCAGCGAAAGATGTTTGCTCGTGCCGCCGGTGACCACCGTGCCCTGCGGGTAGTGGTCATAGACCGAAGCGCGCGGCGCGTCCGCATGGGTGGTCAGCATGTAAATCTCATCGCTGAGCACAGTCAGTTCGCGCTCCCGTGCTAGCGCGGCCAGCGCCTGCGCTTCCGCCGACGTCATCACCGTTCCAGTCGGGTTGTGCGGATTCGAATAGAGAAGTGTGGTCGGACTCGCCCCCCTATTAAGATAAGCGCGGACTCGTTCCGCATCAAGGCGATAACCCTGCCGCCCGTCCATGGGCACATAAGAAAAAGGCCGATCGGTCAATTCCGCCTGCGGCGCGTACGAGACCCAGGTCGGCGTCGGAAGGATGACCTCGCCGCGCAGCGCCAGCATCAGTGCATAAAGAAGCGCCTTGCTTCCCGGCCCCACCACCACCTGCTCTGCATCCACCTTCCAGCCGAACTTGTTTTGATAATACGCGCCGATTGTCTGGCGCAGCGCGGGTATTCCCAGCAGTGGCTGGTAGCTGCGCTGCTGCACGTTCTCACCCAAAGCTTGCGCGATAAGCGCATGCACCGGAAAGCGTGATTCGCCGAAGCCGAGGTGATAGACCGGCTGCCCCGCCGCCCGCAGCCGGCGCATGTGGTCATTAATTTGAAGAGTTAAAGAGGGCTGCAGATTGCCGACAGCTGCTCGCACCGGAACCGCGGGCGTGGATGCAGCTATCATGCAGCCTCCCCCACGCTACCGAGCGCACCGTCGTAGCCCAGCGCATGCGAGATTTCGAGCGCCGTTGCGCGCACCTGCGGTGAAATGCGCCTCTCGAGCTCGGCGCGCGAAACCAGAGCCGCCGGCACCGCGCTATTGATGGAGGCGACCACTTCGCCGTGGTCGTTCAATATCGGCGCCGCCGTGGAACGCAAGCCAAGTACCCACTCCTCATCGTTTAGCGAATAGCCCAGTTCCCGCACCCGCTCTAGATCCGCGTGCAGCGCGGAATGACCGGAAGCGGTGTGCGGGGTACAAGCCGGCAGCTCGGCCCCCTCGAGGCGGCGCTGCAATTCATCCGGCGGCAGAAAAGCCAGTATCGCTTTTCCGAGCGAGGCCGCGTGCGCCGGAATGCGCGAGCCCAACCCGAGCACCACGCCCAGCACCGCGTTGTGCCGCACCCGGTCGATGTAAACCACGTCCATGCCGTCGAGTACGGCCATGCTCACCGTCTGGCCAACCCGCTGCGCCAACCGCTCGGTGAGAGGCCGCGCCAGATGACGCAGCTCGAGGCTAGAAAGGGTGGTGAACCCGAGTTGCAGCACCTTCAGGCTGGGACGATAGCGCCTGTTTTCGTCATTCCGTTCAAGATAGCCGAGATTGGACAGGGTGGAGAGAATTCGGAACACGGTGGCCTTGCTCAGGCTGCTGGCAGCCACGATGTCGGAAAAAGACATTGTCGGCCGCTCACGAGAGAAGAGCGCCAACACATTCAGGCCGCGCGCAAGCGCCTCTACCTTATACACAGCAGTCTGTTGACAGGGCGGAGAGTTTCGTTACACGAAACTCAGTTCCTTTCAGTAAAACACATGGTATCACGAGTGCACCGGAGGTGTCAAGTAATAACGTGCTCCGGAAGCGGTGAAAATGCTGTCAGTCAGGGCGCAGCCGTGGCCGCCACGGGCGTCCCGGGGGGCCGCGTCGCCGACGTAGGCGCTGGCGTGCTCATGGAATTGGGCGAGAATGTCCATGTGACCACTTCGCCGAATTCGCCCATGATGCCTTCATCCCGCTGGTTGAAAAGCACGCGCACGCCCGCGCCGTTGCCAGTGGTCAGTTCAATCTGTTCATCAGCGAAGTAATCGTGCCGCTCACCGCGCTGCAGCATGCCCTGAAATTCCAGCGCGCCATCCACAGTGACGCGCGCAAAAGAACGCTGCTCCGCAAGTACGGTGAGCTGCACATCGGAGAAGTTCACTAGCGGCGGCGGGTGTGTCGGCGTTGCCGGCACGTGGCTGAGGAATGTCGGGGTGATGGCCGGCCCGAGCACCACCGGAGTGGCCACCACCGGGCGCGGAGAGCGGATTGACCGCGCCAGCCGCGCGCCGCCCCAGAAGAAAAAGGCAATCAAGCCAACGAAAAGAACAGCGCTGACGAAGGTGTCCGGCGTGATAATCCGGCGCACGCGCAACCACGGGCCGATCGCAACTGGCGCATTGGCGGCGGACGTAGCGGGCGCTGTAACCAGCTCGGCCCGCGACGCCACCGGCAAGAGAACGCTTGCCTGCCTGCGCCGAAACAGCTTCCGCCATCCGCGCCTTTCTCTAATTTGCAATGCCTGCTGTAAGTGCAGCAGTGCACTCTCCGGGTCAAGGCCCACCTGTCGCGCGTAGTTGCGCAAGAATCCGCGCAGCTGCACCTCGGTAGGCAATGCATCCAGGTCGCCCTGCTCTAAAGCCCGCAGGTACTTCACGCGGATGCGAGTGGCCTCCTCCAACTCGCGCAGCGATAGGCCGCGCGCCTCGCGCGCGTGGCGCAGCTGCTCACCCAGTTCAGCTAACAACACCTTCCGCGCGGCCCCCGCCCGCAACAAACTGGGTGAATTAAACCATGTGCAATCGGGTCACCCATCCGGGGTTGTTTTCTCAATGCGATAGCGTTTGCGGAAGTCATCCAGCGGCACCATGTCGCCGTTATCCTGCAGGTACCAGTGCTCCCATCCGTTGCAGGGCGAGCCGTCCATCAGATGCGCCCCGGCTCTGTGAATGCTGCCTTCGAAGCCATCATTGGTGCGCAGGCGGGCGTCTGGCTTGATTATCGCGCTGCGCTGCTTGTCCTTGCGGAAGTACAGCTTCTGGCCGGGTTTCAGATAACCGCCTTCGAGCAGGGCCGAGAACGGTATGCGCGCCGCCGTTTTTTTCTTGCTGCGCACATCGAAAGAAGCCGTCTGAAAAAACTCAGGTTCAACAGCGTCGATGCGCTCTTGGGCCAGTTTTACGTAGTTCTCTTCGCGCTCGATTCCGATCCAGGCGCGGTGCAGAAGCTTCGCAACGGCGCCGGTCGTTCCACTCCCAAAGAACGGGTCTAAAACAAGATCGCCGGGATTGCTGCAGGAGAGAATAACCCGATACAGGAGCGCCTCCGGCTTCTGGGTGGAATGCCCTTTGACGCCGCATTCGTCACGCACGCGCTCCGCGCCGCTGGCAACAGGGAGCAGCCACCAGTCACTGCGCATCTGCTTTTCATCATTCAGGCCTTTCATGGCCTGATAGTTAAAGGTGCATCGATTCCCCTTGCCGGTGCTGGCCCAGATCAGGGTCTCGTGCGCATTGGTGAAGCGAACGCCGCGAAAGTTGGGCATCGGATTAGTCTTGATCCAGAGTACATCGTTCATAATCCAATAGCCCAGATCTTGCATCATCTTGCCCACGCGGAAGATATTGTGGTAGCTGCCGATGACCCAGATAGAACCGGTGGGTTTGAGCACGCGCTTGCACGCGGTTAGCCACGCGCGGGTGAATTCATCGTAAGCGGCGAAGCCTTCGAACTGGTCCCATCGGTCTGTGACTGCATCGACTTTGGTCATGTTGGGGCGATGCAGTTCGTTCTGCAATTGCAGGTTATAGGGCGGGTCAGCGAAAACCAGGTCAACCGCTTGCGCCGGCATTGATTGCATTACAGAAATGCACTCGCCTGCGATTATCTGGTTTGGCTGCAAACGCATCCATCACCTTCCCGGCATCAAGTTGAACGCGGACGGAAATGACATGGTTTCTCAGAGCGGGTTGTGCGCACAGGGAGCACGGATGCCCGCACCATTATACCCAGAGAACGGCTGCATGCAGCCCGTACGTCGGCCCTGGCAAGGGCGATAGTCAAACTATGGATGTGTCGATAACTTCGGCAGGTCAGTCTATGACGATCCGCCGCATCAAGCTACTCGGCTGCAGGGGGCGGGTCGTCGACCTCAACCTCGGGTTCAA
>CAJWGI010000164.1 GCA_913031335.1 uncultured Anaerolineales bacterium
GGCCTGCTGCTGTATCTCGGGTTGCACAGCAGCGAGCAGCGTCGCTCTGATGAGATTCTGCGCGATTACCTGCGAGTGCTCGGCGAAATCGAAGCCACGGGCGCGGCCATCGCCGGGGTGATAGACCGCCCGCGCGCCGCCAACGTACTGCGCCTGTTACGCCTGGCCGAACTGGAGAGCGACGATTTCGAATCGGAAGAACTGCGCCAGCTTGGCGATTATATGCAACTCACCGACCGCATGCTCTTCGGCGCACTAAAGCCGGGAGAACGCAGCGCTCTTTTCGTCAACGCCTCCCCAGAAAACATGGAGAAATACATGCCGCGCGGCCACAAAATCATGTTCTTTTACGTCAACACCGGCAGCGCAGAAGAGCCTGGAATCCTGCGGGTGGAGGTGCCCGAATGGGTCGCGGCGAAGCCGGAGCAGCTGGCGCTGGTGCACGCCGGCGTGGTGGAACAGGCCCGCTTCGGGGGCGGCTACCCGTATGTGCTGGTGCGTGCGCACGAATTGGCCGTGGTCACATGGGCGCAGCGGGGCCAGCTGCAGCAGATGGTGGCCGGCAGCATGCTGCGCAGCGGGCTCTCGCCCGCGATCTCGCGCAAGGCGCAGGGCAAGCAATGGACGGACGCAGGATGACCGTGACAGGGTGACAGCGGGAGTGGATGACAAGGTGACAAGGTGACTACTGTCACCTTGTCATCGTCGTAAATCCGGTCACGGCATCAGGCAATTATGGAGGATTGCAACACATGAACGACTCAAGCGCATCTATCCCCATCGGGCGGCTGTTGCGCAGCGCCACCACAGGTTTCACCTTCGGCTGCTCGGTTCCGGAGCCGGAGGTACCGCTCTTCGGCGACTTCGTGAAAGCACCGGCGCAGGGCGGCCAATCCGAAGTCATCGGCCTGATTCACGATATCGTCATCGAGGATGATCCTTTCGTGCGTCAGCTCATCGCCGCACCCGACCTGCCGGAAGCCTACATTCAAGACCAGCGCCAGAACCGACAGGTTCCCATCGAGGTCAGCGTGCTGGCAATCGGATACCGCAACGGCGGCGCGGTGTTCCACGCGCTGCCACCGCAGCCTCCCGTGACACTGGACTATATTCAACGATGCCCGCCCGACGAAATTGTCGCCTTCACTGGCTCACATGACTATTTCGCCTTAATCATGAACGCCGCCGACGCACCCGCCGACCAGCTGCTGGCCGCCGCCCTGCAACGCGCCGCGCGGGCGCGGCCCCCGGAGGAGCGTGGCTTCTTCTTGCTGCGGGCCGGCAAAGAGCTGGCACGGCTGCTCCCCCACGACCTTCCCAGATTGGACGCGCTTCTGCGCCGTATACAGGTAACTGCATGAACGCCAAATCCGAACTTGACCGCATATTCCCGCGTGACCGCACCGAGCTGAGCGATCAACGCCCGCGCCTCGGCGTTGTGGTGGGCGGCTCGCTCTCCAAAGGGCTGGCCGTAAAACTGGACGCCGGCGACCTCCCGGGCGGGCTGATTGAGCAGCTCGCCGTAGGTCGATACGTGGTGGTACAAGGCCTGACCAGTCGGCGCTTTTTCTGCATCGTCACCGATATCGCTCTCGAGAACACCAACCCGGCGCTCGAAGCCAGCCCGCCCGTGGAAAGCGACATTTTCCGCGCTGAGATTTACCGCAGCAGCCTTGCCTACGGGCGCGCCAGCGTGGCCCCCATGCTGGTACTCGAGCGTGACGCCGAACAACCGCGGCCGGTGAAAACTATCCCGGCGCATTTCTCCGTCGTCGCGCAAGCCAGCGAACAGGATGTGGCCAGCGTGTTTGGCGCGGAGGACGAGCACCACTTCCACATCGGCAGCCCGCTGGAGATGGAGGGCGTGCAGGTCAACATCAATCTGGACCGCTTCATCGAGCGCTCCTCCGGGGTGTTCGGGAAGAGCGGAACCGGAAAATCATTCATCACGCGCACGCTGCTAGCGGGCATCGTTAACTCGGCCAAGGCCTCCTGCCTTATTTTCGACATGCATAACGATTACGGCTGGGCGGTGCGCGATGAGCGCGGGCGCGAGTACAAGGGGCTGCAGCAACTCTTTAACGCCGACCGCGTGAACGTCATCACGCTTGACCCGGAAACCTCGCAAGCGCGCGGCGACCGCCACGACGGCGCGCTGCGCATTCCCTATGACGCCGTTGAGCCGGAGGACGTGGCTATGCTGGCGGGCGTGCTCGCGCTCAGCGAAGTGCAGGTGAACGCGCTCTATTTTCTGCGCCGGCGTCTCGGCCGGCAATGGTTCCAAAAACTGCTCTCCGATGAGGAGGTTAACCGCGAGGAACTGGACGAATACGTCGAGAAGGGCGAGCTAATCAAAGGTACGCTGGGCGCCATCCAGCGCAAATTCGAACTCTTCCGGCGTATGGGCTTTCTGCAGCCAACAGTCAGCGAGGATCTGATCGAGACCCTTTTCCAAAAACTGAATAGCGGGGTAAGCATAGTGCTGCAGTTTGGCACATATGGAGACAGCCTGCCCGCATATATGTTCGTGGCGAACTACCTCACGCGCCGCATTCACCGCCGCTACGTGGCGGCGAAAAACAAAGCTTTCGGGCGCAAGGGCGATGACCCGCGGCCACTCATGATCGTGATTGAAGAGGCGCATAAATTCCTTGATCCGGAAATCGCGCAGCACACCATTTTCGGCGCGATCGCGCGCGAGCTGCGCAAATACAACGTCACGCTGCTGATTGTTGACCAGCGCCCCAGCGGCATCGACGACGAGGTGATGAGCCAGATAGGCACGCGCGTGACCTGCCTGCTCGATAACGAGGCCGACATCCGTGCCGTCTTCTCTGGCGTCAGCGGGGCGGGCGCGCTGCGCGAGGTACTGGCGCGGCTGGACACGCAGCAGCAGGCGCTGATAATGGGGCACGCCGTGCCCATGCCAGTCGTCATCCGCGCGCGTGACTACGGCGAGGAACTGTATGCTGCGCTCGGGATGCCCGAGGGCGCTGACGCGTCCGAAAAGGTGCAACAGGCGAAAGAGGGGCTGTTCGGAAACTGAAACATCCTAGGCACAACTGGCAACATCTGCACAGCAAAACAATAAATAGCCAGAGCACGTTGCGCACCACCGGACTACAGAAGGGGCTAGCCAGCATCAGACGAAAACCACTCGCACGCTTTGCCTCGTTCGCGCTAGCCCTGCTCGCGCTGTTACTGGCGGCCTGTGGAGACGGGCAGGCACCCGCTCAGACCGCTGAATTCGATGCAGCTGCCTACGACCCAGGCTGCGCAGACCGCACACTTGGTATGGAGACCACGAACGACATCTTCTACGATGGTCGCCCACCAACGAGCGCGGAACTGACCGCGCTGGAACCATGCCTGAGAGCGGCCCCAGCCGCTACAGAACTCACAGTTGTAACGACAACGCCGACTGAACCTGCATCGCGCACGTTAGAGGGCACGGTTGGTGAGGCGGCCGCAACATTCGATCCCGATGCATACGACTTTCAGTGCGCCGATGGCATCCTCGGCATGGAGATAACCGACCAGCTCTTCCCTGAGATATGCGGGGATGGATGCCGCCTTCCCACTGCGGATGAACTTGCGGCGATTGAATTATGCTTGACAGAGGCTTCCGGAGCAGCAGCCGTGGAGGATACAGGCCCGCCAGCGTCTACTGAAACTGAATCAGAGCCGACAACTGCACGGGTTCCTATGTTTGATCCTGACGCGTACGACATGGGGTGCGTTGATGGCATCCTCGGCATGGAGATAACCGACCAGCTCTTCCCTGAGATATGCGGGGATGGATGCCGCCTTCCCACTGCGGATGAACTTGCGGCGATTGAATTATGCTTGACAGAGGCTTCCGGAGCAGCAGCCGTGGAGGATACAGGCCCGCCAGCGTCTACTGAAACTGAATCAGAGCCGACAACTGCACGGGTTCCTATGTTTGATCCTGACGCGTACGACATGGGGTGCGTTGATGGCATCCTCGGCATGGAGATAACCGACCAGCTCTTCC
>CAJWGI010000165.1 GCA_913031335.1 uncultured Anaerolineales bacterium
TTGCGGCGAACCCGCCATAAACCACCGGCGCGCCTGCGCTGACAAGCTGGGTAAAGGCGATTCCTGCCAGAGCCTCCGCGTTCTGCTGCGCCAGCGCGGCCGCGACTGAAATCGGACTCGTCGCCCCGGCGAGAATGAACGGGGTGATGATAAGCGCTTGCCCGGCGCGGGCGAAAGTTATCATGGCCCCCAACATGCGCTCGTCGTAGCGCAGCGGGCTGCTAGCATTGATTATGCCGATGATGACCGGCTCGTCTGGAAGCGGGTCTCCGAACACAATCCGAGCCATTTCCATGTGATCCGCGCTAATTATGCGGCCGTGGGCGGTCGTGTTCACAGCTTTATCAGTCATCGAAAACAGGCGCGGCACGCGCTGGAGGTGGCGCACCGAGGGCGAGATTTCGGCCGGAACGATTACTTGCTCAGCGGCAAGATGGGTGACCGGGCTGACCTGGATTATGCGCAGAAAGTTCTCGAAATCCTGCATGCTGCCGCTGCGCCTGCCGCGATCCAGATCGGTGACGTTGACCACGCCGCCCTGCGGCGCGAAGATGATGTTGTTGCGCCCGACTTCAAGGTTACGCGCGGGGTTGCGCGCGCGCAGGGTGAATTGCTCCGGCGCGCTGGCCACGGTTTCCAGCAGCAGGCTGCGGTCGATGTACACCCGCTGACTTTCGCGCTCCACGCGTGCTCCGGCTCTTTCCCATATTTGCAGCGCCTCGGTGTCCATGAAGCATATGCCGGTTTCCTCCAGAATCTGCATGGAGGCGAGATGCAATTGCTCGATTTGCTCGGGGCTACAGAACTGCAGCGGCGGCAGTGGGGATTTGGGCGGTGAGAACGGGAGCGACAGCAGTGGAGCTGCCAACTTGGAGCGCTGCTCTCTGCGGGCGTCGCGCCGGGCACGGCGGTTGGTTGTGGTCATACGGCAGCTCTCCGCTGTTGCTTTCGCCCGGCACCGTGCGGATGGAAGCAATTTGTCCCCATTGTACCCAAAAGATGGTGAAATGGCATGTTAGCGCCATTTATCCGCTTTTCGAGGTAAAATGGACAACGTCCTCCGAAGAGGCAGTGAAAAGATGCCCACACGCTACGCGAACATCGTCGGCTGGGGTATGTACACGCCGCAGCGCGTCATCCCCAATGCAGAGCTGGCGCAGCAGGTGAACACGAGCGACGAGTGGATTGTCGCGAGAACCGGAATCCGAAAGCGCCGTATCGTCGGCAGCGCTGAGAACAATTCGCAGATGGCGACCGACGCTGGTCGCGCGGCGCTGCAGAAAGCCGGTGTGCACCCGCGCGAACTTGACCTGATTATTGTGGCCACCTCCAGCGGGGACCACATCACCCCACCGGTTTCCAGCCTAGTGCAGCACGCGCTGGGCGCGCGGGACGTGCCCGCGTTCGTGCTGACCACCGGCTGCACCGGGTTTATCTATGCTCTCGCCACAGCGCATCAATTTATCGCGGCGGGCACTTACGAAAATGTGCTCGTCATCGGGGTGGAAATCATCAGCCGCTGGCTGGACTGGAGCGACCGCGCCACTTGCGTACTCTTCGGCGACGGCGCGGGAGCGGTGCTGCTGCAGGCCACGGAGGAGGAATGCGGTGTGCTCTCATTCGAGCTCGGGTCGGATGGCGGGAACGCCGGACACCTGATTGTGCCCGCGGGTGGCTCAGCCATGCCCACCACGCATGAGACCCTGAACAACGGGTTGAATAACCTGTACATGAACGGGCGCGAGGTCTTCAAATTCGCGACGCGCGTGTTGGGACGCGCACTGCGCCGCACCATCGCCAAAGCGGGCCTGACGAAGGAGGACATCGACCTGTTCATCCCCCATCAGGCCAATAAACGCATCATCGACAGCGCAGCGCGGCAGGCCAAACTGCCGATGGAGAAGGTGTTCGTGAACATTCATGAGTACGGTAACACCTCGGCAGCCTCCATTCCTATTGCGTTGTGCGAGGCGCTGGAGGGAGGGCGCGCTGGCCCGGGCAACGTGCTCGCTTTCGTGGCTTTCGGCGCCGGCCTAACCTGGGCGGCCGCGGTGGTGAAGCTGGGCACGCAGGTGTGGCGCGCGTGAGTGCCCCGGGCTGGCCGCTGCGCCTGCCGGCATGGATACAATGGCCTGCGCGCAAAGTGGTCGCGCCGCTGCTCGCGCTGGCGGCCGCGTTGCTCTTGCCCGTCTCCGCATGGCTCAAGCGCAGACGCGCCGGGCTATAGCGCAAGGCATGAACCCACTCCAGCAACTGCAGGCGTTGGGTCAATCGCCCTGGCACGACAACATCAGCCGCGACCAACTCGAATCGGGGGAGCTGGCGCGTATGGTGGCCGCGGGCGACATCACCGGACTGACCTCCAACCCGACCATTTTTCAGCAGGCGATCTCCGGCAGCGATGATTACGATGCCTCCATCCGCGCGCACGCGCAGCGGGGCGTCGGTGCCGAAGAGATTTTCTACGCTCTGGCCAGCGAGGATATTCAGGCTGCCGCCGATATCTTTCGACCGGTGTACGACCGTAGCGCGGGTGGGGATGGCTTCGTCAGTCTGGAAATTTCCCCCCGGCTGGCACACGAAACCGAAGCTAGCGTACGCGAGGCGTTGCATCTCTGGCAGCGCGTGGCGCGCCCGAATTTGATGATTAAGATTCCGGCGACCCGGCCCGGCCTGGCGGCCATCACCGCAACCATCCGCGCTGGCGTCAATGTCAACGTCACTCTGATCTTCTCGCTGCAGCGTTATGCGGAAGTGATGGATGCTTACATGAGTGGGCTGGAAGAGCGCCTCGCCGCCGGGGAGGATGTCTCCGGGGTGGCCTCGGTAGCCAGCTTTTTCGTCAGCCGGTTGGACACGCTGGCGGATGCGCGTCTAGACGAACTGGCCTCTACCGAGCCGGGCGTGGCGAAACTTAAGGGTGGCACTGCCATAGCCAACGCGCGCCTCGCCTACGTGCTTTTCCACGAGACTACCAGCGGCCAGCGCTGGGCAGCGCTGGCCGCTGCGGGCGGGCGCGTGCAGCGGCCACTGTGGGCCAGCACCAGTACGAAGAACCCGCAATACCGCGATGTGCTCTACGTGGAGGCGCTCATTGGCGCGGACACTGTGAACACAATGCCACCAAACACGCTGCAGGCGTTTAAGCAGCACGGCCATGCGAAAGAGACCATCACTGCCGGCACGGACGCCGCGCGGGCGCACATGGCGAAGCTGGCCGACCTCGACATCGACATGGTTGCCGTCACTGATAAACTGGAAGCGGATGGCGTCGCCGCTTTTGCACAATCGTTTGAAGATTTGCTTGCGGTAATTGAGCAGCGCAGCCGCTCGCTCCACCCAGCGCGAGCGTAAGGTCTCAGCGCGGGTGCGGCTGAGGCTATTCGGGGCTGTTCAGGGTTTTGAGTACGTTCCAGGCGACGCCCAGAGCGACGACCACCCAGAGGCTGGCGAATATTTTCATGGCTGTCTCGGCGGGCAGGGCATTCTCATAACACAATCTCGAGCAACAAACCGAACAGCGCGCCTGCGCACACATGCACGGTCAGCAGAAAGCGGTCTGTCGAATACGTCTCGATGATGGCTTGGATTGCGCTCAGGTTGACCTCGCCCTAAAACAGGGCCGACAGCGCTCGGCCCATGGAAATGGGTACAGTGAAAGCAGACCGGGAGCTGTCGGCGAGGCCAGTAATGCCGGTAGACTGTGCAAGAAAGGTGCCAGAAGTTTTCGCTGCGTGCTACGCCTGTTCCGCAACGAAGCGCTTGCGTCAGTGGTGTTTCCAGCCGCCTTCAGTGGGGCGGAACTCATGGCTGACCGGTGAAATCAACCACGAGTGCGCCGCCCTGATGCGGCCGTCTCGCGCGGCAAGCGCAAGCGCTTCGCGTTCGTCGCGTCTGTCGATTACCCAGTAATCCAGCAAGTGCTCTTTTTCGTCACTGGTGCGCACTATGTATTTCATCTCGTCTCCCCGCTTCCGTGGTGTGTGCTGGCAATAATATGTGCA
>CAJWGI010000166.1 GCA_913031335.1 uncultured Anaerolineales bacterium
AGGCCATTCGGGCTGCCGGACAGAAGATCACGTCGTACGCGATGCTCTCGCGAGCCGTCGCCGGCATTCGTGAAAAATGCCTGATTATTAACTTGCCTGGAAATCCCAAGGCAGTGCGCGAAGCGCTGGCTGTGCTAACGCCGGTGCTCCCGCATGCACTGGATGTGCTCGCGGGGGAGTCCACGCCCGAGTTACACGCGCACCGGCCTTCGCCCGCATAACCGACCGGGGTCCACATCCCCGGGTACGACCATTGTTGAAAAATCCGAGCGAGATAATGCAACGCCGTTGGAAAATATCTCCACGCCCAGATGCCATCGCTCTGAGCGTGCTGTTTCTCGCTACGCTCTTGTTTTTTTGGCCGCTGGTGCTGGGCGGCGATTGGCATATCCCCAAAGGCGGCGGCGACCTAGAATCGTTCCTGTGGCCAACGTATCGCTATGCCGCGCAAACGTTGCGCGCGGGCGAGCTGCCGCTCTGGAATCCGTACCTGTATTCCGGTGCCCCATTTGCGGCCGACAACCAGTCCGGCTTATTCTATCCCCCCAATCTGCTCCTGGCGCTGCTGCCGGATGTGCCCTATCGCGCCATGGAATGGCTGGTGGTATCACATGTGTTTCTCGCCGGTGCTGGCATGTATGTCGCCGCCCGGTCAAACCACCCCCGCGCCAACATACAGCCGCCATTGGCCGCGGCGCTGGCGTTTCAGTTCTCGTCCGTATTCATCACCCATATTGGCAACCTGAACATCGTGGCGACGGCCGCATATCTCCCCTGGGCCTGGCTGTTTCTGCAGCGCATGCAAAGCAAACGCAGCCTGACATCCGCTGCCGCGCTCGCCGTGATCGTCACGCTGGCAGTTCTCGCCGGGCACGCCCAAATGGCGCTAGTCGTCGGGCTTGCTGTATCACTGACCGCATTTTGGATGCTGGCAACAAATCCCCGCAAAGCACAATGGTTGGCGTTATGCGCCGGCGCAGCTATGCTGACATTGGGATTGTGCGCGTTTTTCGTTATTCCGACGGTTGAACTGGCGCAATACACCCACCGCGCCGGCCTCACCTACGAACAAGCTTCCCGATATAACCTGCCCCCAACGGGACTGGCCGGGATACTCTCCCCACTCCTGTTCGGGCGCGGACCGGCGCACTTCTGGCCCGCGTGGGATCGAGTGGAACTCGGCTTTGCAGGTATCGTCACTCTGCTGCTGGCCCCTTTTGGACTAAAACAGAATCCGCGCCGAGTCATATTGCTTCTGCTCGCGGCCGTCGGGCTTTTTGTCGCTCTGGGGCCTGCCACACCATTGCACCCTTTCCTGTATGAATACCTACCCGGCTTTTCGCAGCTGCGCGTACCGGCCAGATTTTTACTGCTCACCAATTTCGCGCTGGCAATGCTTGCATGTTCGGGGTTACACCGCTGGCAGAAAAACATCATCCCCAGCCAACAGCTGCTGGGTTGGGCCGGGACGCTGGCAGCTGTTACCGCTTTCGCGCTGCCGCTGGCATGGTATCTGGCGGCGGCCCAGAACGCTCCGGCCGCCGTGCAAACCCTGCCGCTGGCGCTGACTGTTGCATTGGCGACGCCGGCAGCTGCGCTGCTCATCGGGCCGCGCTGGGTCACCCTGCTGCTCGCTGTCGAGCTCATTGGACTGGGGGCATGGGTAGAAATTGACCACACAAATCCGGATGAAGGTTATCAGTCCGGGCCCGCGATCGAGCTGCTGCGTGCGCAACCCGGTCCATTTCGCATTGACGTCGCCGCCACCAGCTGGCAGCCTGATGCCGCGACCGTACACCGGTTGGAGGCCATAAACGGGCTCCATAACCCACTTGCGCTGGCACATTATGATACTTATTACTGGTCTGTCGGACATCGCGGTTCACCTCAGTACAATTTCCTCAACGCCAAGTACCTTTTGGCCGATAAAGGCAAACTGGCCGCCGACGCCAGTTTCATCCCGGTTTTCGACGCCGATCCCCAGGTCGACGTGTATTTGAACACACAGGCACTACCGCGCATCAGCCTGGTTTACGAAATTAAGCAGGTGAACAACGACACGGAAGCCTTTGCGGCCGTTCATTCACCCGATTTTGACCCATTCCGTCTGGTGGTCGTAAACGGCGGGGCCGCACTGCTCGCCAAGAAACCCGGCAAGAGTACGCTGCGATACAGCCATTATTCAGCGCACACTCAGACCGTGGAGGCCGTCACTCCTTCCCCGGCGTACCTGGTTTTCAGCGAAGTGTGGTACCCCGGTTGGCAGGCACGACTCGATGGCGAGCCCACATCGCTGCTGCGCGCAAATTACGCCTTCCGGGCCGTTTACCTTCCCGTCGGCGAACACACAGTGGAGTTAACGTTCTCGCCCGGCAGTTGGCGCTATGCGTCCTCCGTATCCCTCGGCACGCTGCTGATACTTTTCACAATCTTCCTTGCGTCCCTTTGCCGCAGGACCGCGCTTGCGCATGATTAGCACGCGCGCCGAACGCCTGCAGCTTTTCCTAGTTCTGGCCGTGGCCGCTCTCCTGCGCATGGCCTATCCCGGCATGACCGAATTCAAAGCTGACGAAGCGCGTCTATATACGTTGGCGTATGACCTCGCGACCGGCCAGAACATCCCTCTGCGCGGCATCGGTTCTTCCATCGGCATCCCCAACTTCCCGCTAAGTGCATGGCTATACGCATTTCCGCTCGCGTTATGTAAACACCCATACGCGGCCACCCTCTTCACCGGATTGCTGAACACCGCGACGGTGTTAGCCTGCTGGTGGGTTGCACGCCGATACTGGGGCGTGCGCGCAGGGATTCTTGCCGCGTTTTTTTTCGCCGTCAGTCCGTGGGCGATAATTTTTTCCCGGAAAATATGGGCGCAAAACCTGCTTCCTCTCTTCGTTAGTGGCTGGGCCATAAGTGCATTCCTGACTTTCGCTCACGGACGCCGGCGAGCGGCACTCGCACACGGCGTTCTGCTAGGGTGCGTGCCGCAAATCCACTTCTCGGGGCTAGCGCTGTTGCCAATCAGCGTGGTCGCTGGGATACTCTTCCGTAGGAGCGTTGCGTGGAAATGGATGGCTGCCGGCGCAGCCGTCGCGGCCGCGTTCGCTGCCCCGCTCGCCCTTCATCTTGCCACTCAGGGTTTCCCATCACTGACCGGATTAACTGCGCACCCGCTGCGATTCGGAACTGACTCGCTGAATTTCATCTGGATGCTCAGCACCGGCGCTGATATTCATTCTCTGGCCGGAAATCCTGGTTACCTCGATTACATGCAAACCGTGCCAAATCTGGCTCCGATGCGCTGGCTGTGGGGAGCGCTCATCGCCTTTGGCGGCTGGCGGCTTCTCCTCCCAGCGCAAGGTCGCGAACGCAGCATAGTTGCCCACCTGGTAATTGCATGGCTCGTGGCCCCGGCTTTTCTCTCGCTGTTGAGTCCGGTCTCGATGTATCCGCACTATTTCATCATCACTTTTCCGGCTCAGTACATTGCCGCTGCAGTGGGCGCCATTGCGCTGCTAGACAAACTAACTCATCGCTCGCAACGCGCAGCCGGATGGGGATTACTGCTGGCCTCAGGCAGCCTGCAGCTGTGGGCGCTCATAGCACTGTTTCAATTTTCGTCGCTCCGCGCCACGCCGGGCGGATTTGGTAGCCCGCTCTCGATGAAACTGGCGGCCGTAGAATCGGCGCGCGCTGCCCTACGCGCTCGCCCCGCCACCGAAGTATTAATAGCCGGCAGCGGAAATAACCCGACCGTGCACCAGTTTCCGGCAGTTTATCACGCGCTGTTGCGCGAGACACCGCATCGTTTTGTCGACGCCAACGCGAGCGCGGTGCGCCCGACGACGCCGACGGTCGTGCTGCTGCAGCCCGGAATCCAACCTGCCCGCCAACTCTATCGAGAGTGGTCGACTCGCGCCACTTCTGTTCCGTTGCGCGCAGGTGAAGGCAGTCTTGATGTACTCGAACTGCCGGCCCCGACCGATGATTTCATTCCA
>CAJWGI010000167.1 GCA_913031335.1 uncultured Anaerolineales bacterium
CTTCAGGGTCATGTGAATGGCATCCGCGCGCACCCAGCGCACTGCCCGCCCGCCGAGAGCCTCCTGAAGCCGAAGCTGCACATCGGCCAGTCTCACGGCCACACCCTCGGATACCTCGATCGCCACGAAAGCGCGCATCACCGCCCCGCCTTCAGCGCAATCACCGTGAAACCACGTACAAGGAATTCAATTCCCGGCGTCCCTTTCCCGGAGCACAACATAATCATCACCGGTGTTAATCTCGGCGAGAATGTCATCCCCCCAATCAACCCACGCAATCTTGTCGGAGTAGCGGTCGAGCAGCGCCCGGCCGCCCACATCACCGCGAACCTGGCGCAGCTCGGGCCATAGCGCCCGGTCAAAGAGCACCGGGTTGGCACGTCGCCCCCCGGCCCGCGGCGCCACCATGGCGGCACCGGTCTCCCGGTATTTCAGGAGAACGGCGTTGAGTAACTCCGTTCCCACTGCGGGCTGATCTACCAGCATAAAAATCGCCCCCGTCACACCGGGGTCAAGCGCAGTCAATCCTGTCCGCACCGATTCGCTCTGCCCGGTGGCCCATTCCGGATTGTGCGCGACGGTCAGCTCCCGCCCTTCAAGAGCGGCCTCTGCGCGAGCCGCCTGGCACCCGACAACAACCACCACGCTGTCAGCCTCGCTCCGCAGGGCGACGTCGGCCGCGCGCGCGAGCAATGTGCCGCTTCCCCACGGCAGCAATTGCTTAATCTCACCAGCAGCAGCCGTGCGGGTTGAGCCGCCGGCCGCCAGCAAGATGACGGCCACGCGTCCCCACCGTTCGCGCACCGGCTCTCCGCCGGCCATCTCGCCGAGCAGCACTTCATCGGCGCCCCCACGCAGCAATACCCGCGCCGTCTCTCGCGCTGTCTGAAGCCGAGGTTGCGTTTCCACTTTGTTTATCAGCGGAAGCAAGCGTGCTCCTGAAGGCAAGCCTTTCGCGCCGCCCTGCGGATGCAACAGCAAGCGCGCCGCAACATCTGGGGTGACTCGCGCGCCAAGCTCTTTCCCCAGCAAGTCAGCCGCAACCTGCGCGCGGTGCACATCTGCGTCGATCAGCCGCTTTCCGAAAATATCAGCGCCGATAATTGGAGAAACGAGAGTACTGCAATCCGGAATCATCGGCTCATCAGCCGCCGGCGCTTTGAGCGAGCGCATACGCGAACCATCGGCTTCCACTACGATAGTCAACGTCGGGTCACCCACGCTTTCTTTCATTTCTTCGACCAGCTCGGGCGCAATGCCTGGCGCTTTGCCGGAAACACTATCAGGCGGCGCGGTGATGAGAACGTGAGGGTGCGCCTGCAGCAACGCGGGCAGCTCGCCGGGCGGCTGCGTGGGGTTCTCCAGCACGATGTGAAAGGGCGCAAGCCCGGTCTGCGCGGAAAAGATACGCGTGGTTGTGGTGGTAATCACACGCCCGCCGGCGGCGACAATTTCGTCAGCCAGCCGGAACATCAGCGTAGTCTTACCGCCGCCGCCGACTACGGAAACCACCTCGCCCGGCCCGAGCCGAAAGCCAACCCGCAGCTGCATCAAAGAGCAGCCCGGCCCGGTTGACGCATCCGGCGCAATATCGCTTCTAGCACACCCCCGCCGATAGTGAGCGCCTTATCGGATATCCGGAAGCAATTCTCACGCGCGCCGCGAGGGTCTATATCGCCGATTTTCTCGTTTGCCGCGACCGTCAAGCCGGAGTGCATCAGCCCACGCAGCACGCCGGAAAAAGGCGCGCCCACCGGCTGCCCGTTCACGCTGGCTGCGGCCACACCTGCTGGCAGGCGGTCGCCAATCTGCGCCTGCGCCTGCAGCGCACCCGCGCACGGCGCTCGCAGCACGCGCTCTTCTCCGTGGCCGGCCACCACCGCAGGCACACCGGTGTCTGTGAGCGCGGAGTCACCGCGCTCGCAGTAAACCCGGCCGAGCGTGTGTCCACGCTGCGTCTCCACCACCGCATGACAATTCTCGCCGACACTAAAACCGGGGCCGAGACCAATCACCAGTGGAGCGAGGTTGCAATTGCAATCGATTTCCCTTTTTTTCAGGCGTGCATCCACTAACACAGTGGGCTGCAGCTGCGCTAGCGAGTCTGCCCCGGGGTCCACCACCACCGGAACGGTCTGCGCATGCCGCGCATTTCTGGACGCTGTGGCCACCTTTTCGAACAGAATGCCCTCCACCTCGTGCCGATCCGAGTACACGGCCTGCGCCGCTGCCACCGCCCTCCGAAGCGCGCGCGGCTGCGCCAATTCCAGCACAGTGACGGCAAACCCGGCCCGATGCAGGCGGTAGATGACGCCGGTGGCGAGGTCGCCGCCGCCCCGCACCACCACGCGCGCATCAGCTACCATCGCCGCCAAGCCCTCCCAGCCCGTCCAGCACCCTTTCGGGCGTCAGCGGGAATTGATTGAACCAGACGCCAGTAGCCGCGTGCACCGCAGCAATCACGGCCGGCGCATAGGGAATGAAAGGCATCTCGGCCATGCCGCGTGCGCCCCACGGCCCTTGCGGATCTGCGTTTTCGAGAATCACAGACTGCACGCGGGCCGGCGCGTCCGCCGCGGTCGGGATGAGATAAGTCGACAAATGCGGCGTGTGCACATGTCCGTCGCGCATGACGAAGTCCTCCAGCACGACGTATCCGTGCGCCTGCACCACGGCGCCCTCAATTTGCCCCTCAATCTGTTGCGGGTTAATCGCTCGCCCGACGTCATCCGCGCACACCACTTCCATCACGCGTACCTGGCCAGTTTCAGTATCGATCTCCACATCCACCACCTGCGCCACATAGCCATACGTAATGTTCGGGTCGCACCGGCCACTGCGAGGGTCAAACGCGGTGGTCTCGCGCGGGCGAAACTGATGGGTGCCAATGGCAGGACGCTCCTCGGTGCGCCATGCCCGCAAGGCCGCTTCCGCAGCCCCACGAATGCCGTTGCCGGCCATAAAGGTCATCCGAGACGCGGATGCACTGCCTGAATCGCGACTGTTTGCCGAGTCGAAACCCAGCAGCTCGACCCGCTCCAGCGGCACGCCGCAGGCCTCGGCAGCCATCTGCGCAAGCGCGGTATGAGCGCCCTGCCCGCAATCCGCCCCGGCATGGCGCAATACCACGCGCTCAATCTCCGCTTTCCCGTGCAATTCCATCGTGGCCCAGCATTGCTCCGGAAAACCGAACGAGAAGCCGACATTTTTCATGGCGCAGGCAAACCCGCGCCCGCGGCGGATATGCGGCTCTGCCCCGGCAGCCGACTGCCCGTCCGCCCAGCTGGCGCACTGCGCGCACTCTTCCACCACCTGTCTGATGGTCACCCCTTTCGGCATCGGCTCGCCAAAAGACCCGAGCGACCCCTCCCCGAGCAGGTTGCGGCGGCGCATCTCCACGGCGTCCAGTCCCAGTTCGGCCGCTAGCCGGTTCACCTGACTCTCAGCGGCAAATGCGCCCTGCGGCGCGCCAAAGCCGCGAAACGCTCCGCTGGGCAGGTTGTTCGTGTACGCAGCGTAGGCGTCAACGCTGACGTTGGGAATATCGTACGGGCCGGTGCATTGCAGCGCGGCGTTGCCCAGCACCTTTGCGGACGTGTACTCATACGCGCCGGCGTCGGCGACCAGCTCCACCTCCGCCGCCAGTATTCTGCCCTGCGCGTCCGCGCCCCACTTGGCGCGGATGGCGTACGGATGGCGTTTGTGATGACCGATTATGGATTCTTCCCGCGTCCAGATTATCTTCACCGGCCGCCGCACACAGCGCTGCTCAAGCCGCCACACTGCCAACGCGAGCACAATCTGCACCGACAGGTCCTCCCGACCTCCAAATGCCCCGCCGATGGCCGGATGAATCACGCGCACTTTCTCCGCCGGCAGCCCGAGCGCGTGCGCAATTTGATCCTGCTCCTCATGCAGCCACTGTCCAGCCACTTCCACCGTCACCCGTCCCTCAGCGTCCATGTAAGCCAGCCCGGCCTCAGGCTGCAGGAA
>CAJWGI010000168.1 GCA_913031335.1 uncultured Anaerolineales bacterium
TCATGCGTGTGTTCATTGAACCAGAGCGAATAAATATGGCCTTCCAGATGATTGATACCCATGAGCGGTAGGCTGCGCGCCAGCGCTAACCCTTTGGCTGCGTTGATTCCGACCAGCAGCGAACCGGCCAGTCCCGGCCCGCGCGTCACCGCCACGGCGGAGAGATCATCTAGGCTGACGTGCGCGCGCGCCAGCGCGCTGGTTATCACGCCGTGAATGGTCTCAATGTGTACGCGCGATGCAATTTCCGGGAAGACGCCGCCGTACTGCGCGTGCAGGTCAGATTGCGAGGCGACGACATTCGAGAGAATCTCGGTACCTTCCTCCACCACGGCGGCGGCTGTTTCATCGCACGAGGTCTCGATGCCAAGTATGCGCACTGTCACGATGGGCTCTCCTCTCGACTCGCACAGAGCGGAATCACGAGTTCCTTATCAAACACTCCGATGGTTTCGGGCAGCCCGCTTGCCGGGTGCAGCCAGACGTAATCCTCCACGCGAATGCCAAAACCATCCTCCGGGTAGTATAACCCCGGTTCGATGGTCAGCGCCATGCCGGCCTGCACCCGTTCTTCCGGCGCGGCCGTTTCCGCCAGGCGCGGGTGCTCGTGGACGCTGAGGCCAACGCCATGCCCCAGCGAGTGTACGTATCCCTCAGTTGTGCCGGGGTGGGTGCGGGTTGTGCGGCGGCCCTGACCCTCGAAATAATCATTGACCACACGCTGTAGCCCGCGACAGGACTGCCCAACACGCAGTTCGGAAAGCGCTAGGTCGAAGGCCGCCAGCACTTGCTCGTGTGCCTGCTCTATTACGGGCGGCGCGTGGCCGAGGCACCATGTGCGCGTGAAATCATAAAAGTAGCCGCCGCCGGCCTCCCGCGGGAAGTAGTCGAAGACGATGGTCTCTCCGAGGGAGAGCGGGGCATCTTCTTGCCCGCGCGAGTGCGGCACGCCTGCATCGCGGCCGCTGGCGAAAATCATTCCCTCGGGGTTTTCCAGATTGCGCTCCACACTCCAGCGGTGAATCTGGCGTTGCACATCCCCGACGGTCAGCGGCGCGCCATTCTCGGTGACGAGGCGTCCTTTTTCGACCGCGTGCGCGGCCAGTAACTGGCGCGTGTCGGCCACCACGCCGAGAGCAGTGGCAGCCAGCGCGCGGATGCGCATCAACTCGTCTGTATCTTTGGTCAGTTGCGCGAGCTGCAACACGTTCGGGGTGGGCTCGCCGATGAAGGTAATCTCCGGCAGACGCGCGCGCAACTCATTGGCCAGAGCGAGAGTGAACCCCTGCTCCTCGCGCCCGTAAAGGCCGACTTTTCCGCTAACATTCAATTCGCCAAAGATAGCTGTGAGCATGCGCGCGTGCGCCGCAAGCTGGTTGCCGCTTTCCTCCTTCAAGAGGCGGGGCAGGTCGTAGCGGCTGCGTTCTATTACCTGCAGGCCCGATTTCGCGGCCTCGTCGCGCTCCATGCCGATAGCGATGAGTACCGGCTCCGCAGCGCGCTTTTTGATCAGCAATGTGTACTCGCCCACCTTCGCGCCGTTTGCGAGGTAGTGCATGGCCGGGTTATCGCGCACGCCGCCGCTGACGAAGAGTGCGTCTAGGTCGCGTTCCGCCATCAGACGGTCGAGGTCAGATTTCATTTCGCTTCAGGCGAGCAACTGCTGTAACGTGGAAACCAATCTGTTGTCTGCTGTGGGCGACACTGTGCGTAAATCAAACAGTACCCTGTCATCCTGAATGCGGGCAACGATTCTGTGCTGCCGCAATCGCTGCGCCAAACGCTGTGGCGAGCGTACGCGCAGCCCGACCAGTCGGGTCGGCAGCGTCTCGGCGGGCAGGCTGCCGCCCCCGACCGTCGATTGCCCGACCAGTAGCTCGCCGCCGACCGCCTCGACCACGCGCTGCGCCCGCGCCTCGATTTCGTTCACGCCCATGCTTATCATCCGCCAGACCGGGATTTTCTGCACGGCCTCATCTTTCAGGTAATGTAGTAGCGTGGCCGAGAGCGCGGCCAGACAGAGTTTGTCCGCCCGAATTGCGCGCGCGAGCGGGTGGCGCTTCAGTTTTGTCACAACGGCCTCGCGGCCGATTACGATGCCGGCCTGTGGTCCACCGAGCAATTTGTCGCCGGAAAAACACACCACGTCCGCGCCGGTGCTCAAGCTTTCCTGAACGGTCGGCTCGTGCCCGAGGCCGAAGGCGTTGGTTTCGAGCAATGCTCCGGAGCCGATGTCGTCTGCCACCGGCAGGCCGTGCTTGCGGCCGAGCGCGACCAACTCCGGCAAATCAGGCTCGGTGGTGAAGCCGACGATCCGAAAGTTGCTGTGATGGGCGCGCAGAATGAGCGCCACGCGGTTCTCCTGCGCGGCGATGGCCTCTTCATAATCGTGCAGGTGGGTGCGGTTGGTGGTGCCTACTTCGACCAGCTTCCCGCCCGACTGCTTCAAAACATCTGGCACGCGAAAGCCGCCGCCGATCTCCACCAGCTGTCCGCGTGAAATCACCACTCCTTTGCGGCGCGCCAGTGTCCTGAGCACGAGCAAAACAGCGGCTGCGTTGTTGTTGACCACCAGCGCCGCTTCGGCTCCGGTCACCCGGCACAGCAGCGCCTCGGCGTGCAGGCTGCGCTTGCCCCGTTTGCCGCTGGCAAGGTCAAACTCGAGAGTGTTGTAATCGGAAGCCACAGCGAGCATCGCCCGTTGCGCTTCATCGGACAGCGGAGCGCGACCAAGGTTGGTGTGCAGAATGACCCCGGTGGCATTGATGAGCGTCTGCAGCGTGGGCGCGCTTTGCTCCCGCAGCCAGTCGGTGGCGCGCTCGATCAACTCGTCGGCGGATGGGGGCGGGCTGTCGGGGGTGTCGCGCTGCAGCTCTGCGCGGGCCTTAGTGACAACCTTGCGGATGGCTGCGGTCGTCAGCGGGCGCCCAAAAGCGCTCAGCAGGGCTGCTACGGCACTATTATTCAGCAACGCATCTACGGCCGGCAGGGCCCGCAGCCCTTCATTTGCCATGCGAAGCGTCGGGGTCCCACAGGCTGCGCGCGCGCAGCTCGACAAACCACTCGATTGCCACAAACACCGCGGCCAGCAGTAATGCGATGCTCCATGTGAGCGTACGACCCAGCTGCAGCCATGCCAGAGTGACGCCGAACGCCCCGACCCAGATTGCCCGCCGCATGAGCACACGCGCGCTGACGGGCCGGCGTCCGAACCGCTGTGAGAGGAATACCACGAACGGGACCGCTGTGCCGGTCAGTCCCGCCAGCCCGAGCACGAAAAAACCCAGGCGCTCAAGGACCGCGGGAACAGAGTACAGAATCAGCGCAATCATGCCGCCCCAACCGACTAAAAACAGTGTGCTGGCGGCGATGTAAACTCCCATGAAACGGTCGGCAAAGGTCTCCCTGCCCATGGCTACGCGGATTATAGCGCAGGGTGACTGGAGCGCAAAGCGGGCGCGCTCCCCGCCCGCGGATTCAACAACGGAGTGTTCTTCAATGCAGCTGGCGGCCTGCGAGCCGTTCGCCCCACGATGACCGCCAGCCCCGCTGCAATCATGCGAAACACGGCCGCCCGGATGTGATGGCTGCTGCAGTGAGCGGTGAACTTGTCAGTCGGCACGGTGCGGACCAGCCTGCACCGAACGGAAAGTGTTGCCGAGGAATAGCAGCAAAGCCACCACGTTGAGCAACCCGCCCCACTGGCGCATGATCAGCACGCCGGTCAGGTCTCCCACCACGCGCAATAGAAGCGAGAAGTGCAGCAAGAACAGGTGCGCGTAGAACGTGCTCCGATAGGTCATTTCGCGGCCCAAAATGGCGGGGAAAATTATCGGCGCGTGGCCGAATATCATGGCAAAGACAAAGCCAAGAAAAACACTGTGCAATTGGGCGTCGTAATATGGCCCGGCCGTCAGGCCGCCAAAGCGCAGTGCCAGCGCGCCGCCGATGCCCAACCACACATAACCAGAGAGCAGGCAGGCAGCG
>CAJWGI010000169.1 GCA_913031335.1 uncultured Anaerolineales bacterium
GCGCACAGCCCCAATGTCGCCCACGTCATCGCCGCTGATGCTGACATCAGCACGCTGCGCGCGTTCAGCGAAAGTCTGCCCACTGACAGAGTCAGCGCCACGCGCGTTGATGTGCGCGACGAAGCGCGCGTGGCCGAGCTGATGCAGAAGGCGCAGGCAGTGATCGCGCTGCTGCCACACACCTTTCGCGCACCGATTGCGCGCCAAGCCGTAGAGTGCGGCATTCATTACGTGGATGCCTCCTATCCGGACGGCGCCTATGATGCACTTGCCTCGAAAGCGACTGCGGCCGGAGTGGCCATTATGCCGGAAATGGGACTTGATCCGGGCATTGACCTGCTGCTGGCGCGGCAGGCCGTGAGTGAACTGGATGTTGTCACCCGCCTCGACAGCTACGGCGGCGGCATACCCACCCCGGAGGCAGCCGACAACCCGTTGCGCTACAAAATCTCGTGGACGTTTGCCGGGGTACTGCGCAGTTACGCCGATAGAGCAGCGCGCATAATAGTTTCAGGTGCGCCCGTGGACATTCCGCCGCGCGCGCTTTTCTCAGAGGCGCATCGCCACACTGTCACCGTACCCACTTTGGGCGAGTTGGAGGCTTACCCAAACGGCGATGCCACTCAATACCTGAAAGCGCTCGGAATAGACGATAGCGTGCAACACGCCGGGCGCTACTCGCTGCGCTGGCCGGGTCATTGCGCCTTCTGGGACAAATTGGTCAATCTGGGGTTTCTGGATGAAACACCCGTAGAAGTCGAGACAGCCACAGTCTCTCCGCGCCAGTTCGTGCACGATTTGCTGCATCCGCAGCTTGAATACGACCCGGACGAACGTGACGCGGTGGTCGTGCGCGTTGAAGCGCACGGACTGAAAGCCGCGGATTCACGTCGCGTCACTTACGAGATGGTGGACCGGCGCGACACCAAGACCGGGCTTCTGGCCATGCAACGCACTGTGGGCTTCACCGCCAGCATCGGAGCACAGCTGCTGCTGCGTGGCGACATCCGGGCTCGCGGGCTGCTTTCGCCGGTGTGCGATGTGCCCGCGCAGCTTTTCTTCTCAGAATTGAGCAACCGAGGAATCAGCGTGCAGCGCCGCGTCGCCCATCCCTCTGCGGATACCTGAACTGGCGCACGTTTACGCCGGTTCCGAAGAATATCTCCTCTGTGCCTCACCCGCGGACACGGGTGTCCAGAGATAATCTTGCCGCTCTGGCCAGGGACGGCTCGACGCATTCGCGGTCTGGATTCCCGCTTTCGCGCGAATGGCGCCCAAGCGAGCCGGCGGATTGCGCTCAGTAATGTTGAAAAAAGGGGGGGGGCTGTTACGCCTTCACCGCCGCAGCATATTCCTTCTCGCGCTCCGCGGCCGCCAGTAGGTTGGCCGCGCTCTCGTGCACCGCTTCGCCCTGCGCGCCCACCATCTGAGAGAGTTCTTCCACCCGCTCCTCGCCCTCCAGAGCGAACACCTGCGTGCGCGTGCGCTCACCCCGAACCTGTTTCTCCACCTTGAAATGCGCATCGCCGTAGCCCGCCAGCTGCGGCAGATGGGTGATGCACACCACCTGATGCGAGAAAGTAAGGCCCCATAGCTTGCGGCCCACAATCCCGCCCACGCGGCCGCCGATACCCTGATCAATCTCATCGAAGATGAGTGTCGCCTTACGGTCTGCCCGCGCCAGCACCTCCCGAAGCGCGAGCATCAGACGCGAGGTCTCCCCGCCGGAAGCGATCTTCGCAATCGGCTTCATACCTTCACCCAGATTGGGCGCGACCAAAAACTCCACGCGGTCCAGCCCGCCGGCATCAAACCCCACCCGGCGGCCATCCCCAGCCGGCACGCCCTCGGCATCATCATGCCATTCGATCTCGGCCGCAAAGCGGGCCCCATCCATATGCAGCTCAGACATTGCGGCCATCACGCGCTTCGCCAACCGCTCCCCCGCTTCGCGGCGTTTGTCTGAGAGCGCCACGCCCGCACTACCGACATGTTCCAGCAACGTTTTCTCGCGCACGCCCAGCGCCTGTATGCGTTCCTCCGCGCCAGTGATACCCTCAAGTTCGGCCTGGGCGCGCTCTCCGTATTCGAGCACTCCCGCGACATCAGCCCCGTATTTTAGCTGCATATCCTTAATCAAACCGAGGCGCTCTTCGACCTCAGTTAGCCGGCGGGGGTTGAACTCGATCGCATCGCGATAGGCAATCAGGTCACCGGTCAAATCACGCAATTGCTCCAGCAGCGATTGCGCGAGCGCATGCTGTTCCTGCAGTCCGGCATCGATGCGCGCCAGCCGCTCCAACGAGTGCGTCAGCTGCCCGAGCGAATCGCTGCCTGCCGGCGGCCCGTTCGGCGCTTCGCTCTCCCCGGCCGCTTGCAGCGCCGCCTGGGTCAGCTCGGCCAGTTTTTCTGCGCCCGCCAGCCGCGCGCGTTCATCGCGCAGCGAGCCTCCCTCTCCGGGCTGCAGCCCAGCCGCGGTTATCTCGCTTACCTGATAGCTAAGCAAATCAGCGCGCTGTGCCACGTCGCGTTCGCCAGCGCGAAGTTCGGAAAGTTCTTCCCGCACCGCGTTCAGTTCGCGCACCGCACCGCCCAGTTCGGCGCGCTGCGCGCTCAGGCCACCAAAGCGGTCGAGCAGCGCCAGGTGCTCGCGCACGCGCAAAAGCGAAAGGTGCTCCGACTGACCGTGCACATCCACCAGACGATCGCCGATTTCGCGCAGCACGCCGAGGCTGACGGTGCGCCCGTTCACGCGGCAGACATTGCGGCCGCTGGAGCGCAACTCCCGTCCGAGCGTAAGCTCCGCCCCGTCAGCGTTCTGCTCCAATCCTTCGCGCTCCAACAGTGGTTGCAACTCGTCCGATAGCGCATCGCCGAGCTCGAAACTGCCCTCGACCAGCGTGGTCTCACAGCCCTCACGGATGAAAACGCTGTCGGCCCGTCCGCCCAGCATCAGCCCGACCGCATCGATAATAATAGATTTGCCCGCGCCGGTCTCGCCGGTGAGCACATTGAACCCCGGCGCAAAAACCAGGCTCAACTCATCGATAATGGCGAAATCCCTAATGCGCAGTTCTCGAAGCATGGAGGCTAAATCGAAATGCTGCGCAGGCGCGCATGAACGGTACTGGCCGCCAGCGCAAGATATATCAACCCCCACAGGCTCAGATTAAAGACCCCGGCCAGCAGCATGCCCCCGATGGCCACATAGGAAAGATAGCGCCCGCGCCGCCGCCCGACAGCGCGCCGGATTATTTCGGAGATGACCCCGCCCGCGGTGGGCGCGAGGAAAATCACGAACCATCCAAGCCGCGCCAGTAGCGCCCCGGCCAGACCGGAAAGCAGCAGCGATATCCCGGCGGCCACCAGATAATCATACCAGCGCGCGGTCTCGAACTTGGACTGCTGCTTCCGCACGCACTGCGGGCAGCGATAACCCACCGGCGTTTTGCGCGCGCAGCTCGCGCAAATCAACTTTCCGCAGCGGTTGCAACTCAGCTGCGTTTCGCGCTCCGGGTGGTCTGCGCAATACGTGCTCTCTGCAGGTGCGCGCGCCTCGGGGCCAGGGGCGGCGCTCATTGAAGCGAACGCCCTTTGATCACCAGTCGCTCGGTCAGGTCGCGATAAAAGTAAGTCGGCAGCTGCAGGCGCACGAAGCTGCAATTGCGCTCGCTGGCGCGCACGCGCACGCAGTCGCCATCCAGTACCTCCATCTCCGTCTGACCGTCCGCGCTGAGAATGGCCTGATGGTCGGTGCACACAGTGATGGTGATGGTACAACCCTCGGCCAACACCACGGCGCGCCCGACGCTCAGGTGCGGAGAGACCGGCACCACCACCAGATTGCGCAGCGTGGGCGGAAGAATGGGCCCGCCGGCGGCAAGCGCGTACGCGGTTGAACCGGTCGGAGTGGAGATGATAAGACCGTCAGCCACATAATTAGCCAGCGCAGCGCTGTCCACCGCGGTTTCCA
>CAJWGI010000170.1 GCA_913031335.1 uncultured Anaerolineales bacterium
GCTTGCGGGTAGGGGTGGAAGACGGAAAGGTCTACTCCGGGCGGGATGACGGCGACGCGCCCGTTCGCTCCGGCCGAGAGGCTCTCCACCTCGGCTCGCTCCGATTCGGTGGAGACCACCAGCGCATCGGCCCAGGCCGGCAGCATGGCTTCATTCTCTAGACGCAGTTCGGGTTCGTACTCTTTCGCACGCTGCGCCACCCGGTTTTTGACCGCGCCCAGCGTGTGCGCCATATGCACCATCGGCACGCCCCACCAATTACGCAACTCGTGCGCCACCACGCCCGAAAGCCAATAATGCGAGTGGATCAGATCGTAGTGCTCTTCCAGCAACGCGGCCGCCAGCCGTGCTCCGCCAACGAATTCCGGCAGGCATTGGAAAAGCTCGATCTTCGGCATCGGCCGCTCCGGCCCGGCCGGGATGTGAAAGACGCGGTTGCCGTTGCCTAGGTCGTGCTTGATGTGCGGCTGATGCTCATCCTGTGAGCGCGTGAAAACGTCCACGCCGATTCCTGCCCGGCCCAGATCGCGCGTCAGGTCGCGCACATACACGTTCATGCCGCCGCTTTCCTTGCCGCCCAACGTGGCAAGCGGACAGGTGTGCACGGAAATCATGGCGATGCGCATGAGCATATTATCCTCGAATCGGCAGCGCCTGCCAACCAATGCGCGCGGCTTGACTGCCGATTGGGCTCTGGTAGAATTGGCACACTCGCCACCTTAGCTCAACTGGCAGAGCAAGCGCTTCGTAAGCGCTAGGTTCGGGGTTCAAATCCCCGAGGTGGCTTCGCGGAGCAGCTCGTCTCTGCGGCTCGTTTTCATCCCCTGGCGTGCCCGCACCAAACCGCGCAGCCCGCAGCAACCCTTGACAGGGAACACCCGTTCTGTTATCATCAAGACACAGTTTGGAACATTTGAGCGCACCCGAACGGAGGTGACCCATGGCGAAAGGCAAGTTATCCACGCGGCAGCAGCGCATGCTCACCTTCATCCGCGATTTCCTGCGCGAGAACGACTACCCTCCCACCATCCGCGAAATTGGCCGCGCCTGCCTTATCAGCTCAACTTCGGTCGTCAATTACAATCTCAACAAGCTGGAGGAATGCGGCCTGATTAACCGCAATCTGCGCGTCTCGCGCGGCATTCAGTTGACCGAGGCGGCCCCGCGCAACCTGGTACCAATTCCGCTGGTCGGCCGCATTTTCGCAAGCGAGCCGGTGCCCGTCCCGGACGCACCCGCTTCCTTTGCTCCGGACGAGGCCATCAACCTGACGCGCGATCTGGTGGGCGACGGCGCGGATCTGTTCGCGCTGGAAGTGCGCGGCGACTCGATGATTGATGCGATGATTGGGGACGGCGACGTGGTGGTGATGAAGCGCCAGATTGAAGCGCGCAACGGAGACCTGGTGGCAGTCTGGCTAAACGACAGTGAGGAGACCACGTTGAAGCACTTTTACCTCGAGGACGGGCGCGTGCGCCTGCAGCCCGCTAACCCGACCATGCAGCCTATTTACGCGATCCCGGCCAACGTGCGCGTGCAGGGGAAAGTGGTGCTGGTGCTGCGCCAGATGGAAGCGATATAGAGAAACGGGACGATATTCTTCGTCCCGTTTCTCTATTGTACGATATTTACCAGCCGCCCGGGCACATAAATCACCTTCTTGGGCTCGCGCCCATGCAGATGACGCCGCACATTTTCGCTGGCTAAAGCGCGCTCTTCGGCGGCCTCCGCGCTGATATCCGCCGGCGCGGTCAGCCTGTCGCGCACTTTGCCATTCACCTGCACCACCAGCGTTATCTCCTCTGCTGCGGCGACGGCCGGGTCAGCGACCGGCCAAGATTGCTGGTGGACGCTATACGGGCGTCTGAGTATGCCCCACAGTTCCTCGGCGATGTGCGGCGTGACCGGAGCCATCAACTTCAGCAGAGTATCGACCCCCTGCGCATAAACTTCGCTCCCCACCAGACCGGCCTTGCGCGCGGCGTTAAGCGCGTTGGTCAATTCCATTAGGGCCGAAATCACCGTGTTGAATTCGAAATTCTCCATATCGTGGGTGACTTTCTGGATGGTCTGATGTACCTTGCGGCGTAAGTCGCGTGCGAGGCGGTCGGGCGCAGCAACGCCGGTCTCGGCATCAGTTATCCGGGTGGCAATCGCCCAGACGCGCTGCAGCCAGCGCGACACGCCCTCGATGCCACTGCCGCTCCACGGCGCGCCCTGATCCCAGCGCGCGAAGAACATCAGATAAGCGCGCACCGCGTCCGCGCCATATTGCGCCACCAATTCATCCGGCGCGACCACGTTGCCGCGGCTCTTGGACATCTTCTCCGAATCTTCTCCCAGAATAATGCCCTGATTTCGTAGTTGCAGCATCGGCTCGTCAAAGTCCAGCAGCCCCATATCGCGCAGCGCTTTGGTGAAATAGCGCGTGTAAATCAGGTGCATGGTGGCGTGCTCGATGCCACCGGTGTAAGTGTCCACCGGCATCCAGTGGGAAAACTCCTGCGGGTCCCACGGCCCTTCGTCATAGCTCGGGCTAAGATAGCGGTACTGATACCACGAGGAGCACATGAAGGTATCCATCGTGTCGGTCTCGCGGATGGCCGCTCCGCCGCAGGCCGGGCAGCTGGCGTGCTTCCAGGTGGGGTGATATTTCAGAGGACTCTCGCCGGTGGGACGCCACTCGATATCGTCCGGAAGCAGCACAGGCAATTGCTCCTCGGGCACCGGCTGCACGCCACATCCATCGCAATAGGTCATCGGAATCGGCGTACCCCAATAGCGCTGCCGCGAAATCAACCAATCGTGCAGGCGATAATTGACCGCGCCCGTGCCACTGCCATTTTCTTCCAGCCAGGCGATCGTGCGCGCGACGGCTTGGTCGGCGGGCGTGCCGCTCAGCGGGCCGGAATTAATCATCATTCCCGAATGCATGCTGGGTGCCATCATGGTCGCTCCATCTGGAGGAGCAAGCTCATCCGTGCCCTGAATCACCGGGCGCACTTCAAGCCCGAAGGCGCGCGCAAAGGCAAAGTCACGCTCATCGTGCGCCGGAACCGCCATGATTGCGCCAGTGCCGTAAGTGAGCAGCACGTAATCGGCAATCCAGATGGGGATGTACTCGCCGTTGACCGGGTTGGTGGCATAACCACCGGTGAACACGCCGGATTTCTCCTTGTCAGCCGCCTCGCGCTGGATGTCGGTCTGGCGCACGGTGGCGGCTACATAGGCTTCCACTTCCGTTTTTTGGGCAGCGCTGGTCACTTTCGCCACCAGCGGGTGTTCCGGCGCGAGCACCATGAAGGTCGCACCCCAGAGGGTATCGGGGCGGGTAGTGAAAACCAGTAGCACGTCGCCGGCCTCCGTGTGGAAGGTCACATGCGCGCCTTCACTGCGCCCCACCCAGTTTGTCTGCAGCAGTTGCAGGCGCTCAGGCCAATCGAGTTTTGAGAAATCGAGAAGCTCCTCGGCATAGTCTGTGATTTTGAAGAACCACTGTTCCAGATCCTTTTTTATCACCGCGGTCTCGCAGCGCTCGCAGTGACGGTCCTCGCCCCACACCTGCTCACGCGCGAGGGTGGTGTTGCAATTAGGGCAATAATCCACCGGAGATTGCTTACGATACGCCATGCCGTGTTTATAAAGCCGCAGAAAGAACCACTGGCTCCAGCGATAGTAGCCCGGGTCGCAGGAAACGGCCTCGCGTTCCCAATCCCACATCGCGCCCATGGTGCGCAACTGATTGCGCATGTTCTCGATGTTGTGGTAGGTCCATTCTTTGGGATGCACGTTGCGCTTGATGGCGGCGTTCTCGGCAGGCAGCCCGAAGGCGTCGAAGCCGATGGGAAACATGACGTTGTAGCCCTGCATGCGCTGGAAGCGAGCGCGCGCGTCGGAGGGCGTCATCGCGTACCAGTGGCCAATATGCAGGTCGCCGCTGGGATAAGGTAACATGGTAAGGAAGTAGAACT
>CAJWGI010000171.1 GCA_913031335.1 uncultured Anaerolineales bacterium
ATCCGAGGCCATCGAAGGGCGAGCGCCGATTCGGGAAGAATGTCAGCCAACATGAAAAAGTTTCCCATAAAGACCTGACCTCCATTTTAGAGCGCGCCGACAATATCAACAAGGCCCGGTAGGGAGCGCGCACTTATGATAAACTGCGCTTTATACGAGAGTGCCGCCGATGAGCGTAACCACCGACACCATCAACCTGCACACGAAGGGCCACGCAGATGCGCACGACATCACCAACCGCGTGGCGCAGTTGGTGCGCGACACCGGCCTGCAGAACGGAACGGTGACGGTTTTTTGCCCATCCTCCACCTCCGCCCTCACCACGATTGAATTTGAGGACGGCTGCCTGCAAGATTTGCGGCGGCTTTTCGATGAGATTGCCGACCAGGCCCGTGACTACGCCCACAACACCCGCTGGGGAGACGGCAACGGCCACGCCCACGCACGCGCCGCGCTGCTCGGCCCCTCGCTAAGTGTGCCTTTTGTATCGGGGGAATTAACGCTGGGAACATGGCAGCAGATTATCTTCGTCGATTTCGACAATCGCCCGCGCCAGCGCGAACTGGTGGCGCAGGTGATAGGGGAATGAGCCGCGCCGACCCGCGAGCGCCCTAGCCCGCGCCGCCGAACAGCCGCCACAACTGCGCGACGAGAAAAGTTGCCGCCAGCCCCATGGCAACCGGCAGCAGCGCCGAGACCAGGGTCCACTTTGCGCTGCCGGTCTCTTTGTAGATGGTGTGGATGGTGGTGCTGCACGGGTTATGAATCAGGCTGAAGAGCATCAGATTTATCGCCGTCAGCAGCGTCCATCCGCCCGCGTTGAACACCGCCAGCGTGCCGCCGAGCGAGTCCAGTTCGAACATCACCCCGGCACCCGCGCCCACAGAAGCCATGCGCGCCGAGAGCACAGTCAACATCAGGATGGTGGGGATGACGATTTCGTTCGCCGGAATGGCAAGAATATAGGCCATCAGAATCACGCCGTTTAACCCAAGCAGCAGCCCGAACGGATCAAGCGCGGTGACAAGATGTTCGGCCAGACTCAGTTCGCCGATAAACCAATTGGAACTGAGCCAGATGAGCGCGCCGGCCGGCGCGGCCCACAGAATGGCGCGCCAGAGCACGAATATCGTGCGGTCGATGATAGATGTGTAGATGGTCTGCCAGATGCGCGGCGGGCGATAGGGCGGCAATTCCAGGCTGAAGGTGGAAACCTCCCCTTTGAGCACGGTGCGTGAAAGCCCCCACGATACCGCGAACGTCAGCCCGACGCCCAACACGGCAATTGCCACGACCGCAAGCGCGGAGATTAGCCCGCCCAGATGAGCCGGGACCAACGCGCCAACAAACACCGTAGCCACCAGAATCTGCGTCGGCCAGCGCCCGTTGCACAGCGCGAAGTTATTGGTGATAATCGCAATCAGGCGTTCGCGCGGACTGTCGATAATACGCGCCGCGATAACCCCGGCCGCGTTGCAGCCCCACCCCATGGCCATGCTGAGCGCCTGCTTGCCATGCGCGCCGGATTTGCGAAAAATGTTGTCGAGGTTGAAGGCCACGCGCGGCAAATAGCCGAAATCCTCCAGCAGCGTGAACAGCGGGAAGAAGATCGCCATCGGCGGCAACATCACGCTTATCACCCAGCCCATGGCAAGGTAAACGCCGTCTATCAGGAATCCATCCAACCACCAGGGCATGCCGATGGATGCCGCGCCGGTCTTCAGCAGCGGGTGCAGGTTCTCCAGCAGCAGCGTGGCCAGCATGCTGGAAGGCACATTCGCGCCGGCGATGGTCAGCCAGAAGACCACCGTGAGCATCAGCAGCATCAACGGGAACCCGAAGGCGCGGCTGGTCACCAGCCGGTCGAGGGTACGGTCCAAATCGAAACGCGGGCGTTGCTGCGGGCGAGTGATAGCGCGGTCGGCAATGCGCGCCGCGTCGGCGTATATGGCCTCCACCAGATTCTCGTGGAAATCGCCACCCACTTGCCAACGCAGCGCTTCGGCGTTTGCCAGCACCGCTTCCGCGTTCTTATTGCTCATCGCTGTCTCCATTCCCGCCCCACCATCATGCCAGCGCGCCCAGCTCGCCTTTGCGCAGTTCCGTGGCGATACGCCCGTCGCCATCTAACAGGCGCAGCGCCACCCAGCGCGCGTTTGGCAACCCCGGGAAGACTGCTTCAATCTGCACGGCGAGCTGCTGCACGGCACCGCTCAGCTCAGATGACTGGCTACGCACGCGATGCGGGCGACATCGCAGCTGCCCGGATGCAACCTGGCTGATGGCGGGCAGCAAATCGGATAGGCCCTCGCCATAGCGCGCGGCGGTGGGAACCACCGGGATGCCGAGGTCCCGCGCCAGACGACGCTCATCGACCTGCAGCCCGTGCCGGCGAGCTTCGTCCATCAGATTCAAGCAGACAATCGCGCGGTCGGTGATTTCCAGCACCTGCAGCACCAGATTCAGGTTGCGCTCAAGGCGGGTCGCATCCACCACCACAACGGTCACATCGGGGCGGCCAAAAAGGATGAAATCGCGCGCGATTTCCTCATCCAGAGTGGTGGAAAGGAGCGAGTACGTGCCCGGAAGGTCAACGATTTTGAAGCGCTGCCCGTCATAATCAAACCCGCCCTCCGCACGCGCGACAGTTTTGCCGGGCCAGTTGCCGGTGTGCTGCCGCAGCCCGGTTAGCGCGTTGAACACCGTGCTCTTGCCGGTGTTCGGGTTTCCGGCCAGCGCCACGACGAAATCCCAATCCTGCATATCCACCCCCAGCTTGAGCAGATGGGCGGCGTTATGGGCCGGGCATATCGCGCAGGCCTCGGTACTCGGCGTGTTGATTTCCACTGTCATGATTGCGCTTCTGCCTTTCTGTACCGCTCAAATTGGGGCGACATTTATCATGCCAGCCTGTTCCGCGCGCAGGCCGATAACAGCATCACGAATGCGATAGGCGGTCGGGTCGCCACTCGGGCTGCGCATTTCAGCCGTGATGACAGTGCCGGGGAGCACGCCCAGATCCAGCAAGCGGCGGCGCTCCAATCCGCGGCATTTGCGCGAGATTCCCAGCACGCGTCCGCTCTGTCCGTGGTGCAGGTCTGCCAGCGGCTCGCCTTCATCTGCATCGGCGCGCTCCGGCGCGATTACCGGCAGCACGGAGATGTTCGCCGCCAACACCGGCGCGATGACATGTTCATCCCCGGCGGCCCACAGGCGGATGCGCATCGAGCCGCTCTCCAGCAACTGCACCTCCATTCCCGGATGCAGACCGAGAGCGACCAGTTGCGCGTACACCGCCTCCGGCTCATCCTCCAGATGCACCACATGCAGGCGCTCACCAGGGGCGTGATTAGAAAGCGGCCTTCCCCCGTGATAAACAAACGCGCCGCCGGCCGTCGGAATGGGGTCGCCGTGCGGGTCGTGCGTCGGGTTTCCCAGATGCACCGAGAGGTTGTCGGCCTCGTCCGTCGAGATGCGATGCTCATGCCGGTCAGCACGGTCATGCCACTCCGCTTCCACGTAGCCGGTCTCCTCGGCCAAATAACGTTCCCACAACCGATGGGCGCGCAATATGTGCAGCGCGGAATCACGCCCTCGCGCGGTGAGTTCGAATGCGTTGCCATCCACCTGTAAGAGGCCATGATCCGCCATTCTCGCCAGTAGTGCAGCCGCCTGGTTTCCGCTCACTCCCAGCGCTCCGGTGACGCTCACCAGTGTTGCACGGTCATTACGCAGCTCGCATTTGTGCAGGTGCTTCAGCGCGTCTTCGCTGAGCACGCGTTCAGTCAGTTGGCGGACGCGCTGCCAGCGCCAGAAGAGACCGTTTTCCGGTCGAAAAAGAAGCAGCGTCAGCACTGTGGCCAGCCCGGCCCAGACCAGCGCTAGCAGCGGATTGGGCATAATGTCACTCTCGCTGATACTCGTCTAAAAGTTTTTTTAGGCATACCT
>CAJWGI010000172.1 GCA_913031335.1 uncultured Anaerolineales bacterium
GTCCGCATCTGAGCCAGGAAGCAGCGCACCTTTGCGTGGATAGAGGCCGAGGATTTTGGCCGGATTTGCAGCCGTCAGCTCTACAAAGCGCTCGGCGGAGAAACGCCCCGCGCCCACCCCGAAAGTCCACAGCAGCGGCAGGCGGTGCTCGATACCGGGCAGCCCGTTGGGGATGAGCGTGAAATCGCTCTGCCCCAATTCCTTTCCCGCAATGGCCACCGGTCGGCCCTCATAATCGATTGGCGTGGTTCCATCGAAAAAGAACGGGCAATGGTCTGTGCCGACCGTCTGAATGCTCCCATCCGCGAGCGCCTGCCAGAGCGCCGTGTTGTCGCCAGCAGTGCGCAAGGGCGGCGAGCACACCCACTTTGCGCCATCGGGCCGCATCAGATGGTCTTCCGTGAAAAACAGGTATTGCGGGCAGGTCTCGCCCATGACCGGGACGCCGCGCGCGCGCGCGCGTCGCAGCTGCTCCACCAGCCCCGCCGTGGTCACGTGGACGACATAAAGCGGCGCTTCCGCATCGCTGGTCAGCGCGATTGCGCGCTGACCAGCCACAACCTCCCCCCGGGCCGGTCGGGTGCGGGCGTGCCAGATTGGCTCTCCGTGCCCGACCGCGAGAGCGTTGCTCACCAGCGCCTCTATCTCGTCGCCGTCCTCCGCGTGCAGCAGCACAAGCATGCCGTGCTCACGCGCGATGCGCAGCACCTGCATGATGTCGTCATCGGCGATACGCAGGCGGCCATTGTATGCGGTGAACACCTTGAGCGAGGTCAACCCCTGCGCGGGCAGCCGGGAAATCTCGGCCGCCACGGAGGGATTAAAATCGGTCACGTTAACATGGAAGGAATAATCCACAGCAGCCAGTCCCTCCGCCTTGGCGTGCCAGGCCTCGATGCTCTCTTGAAGCGAACCGCCCCGGGACTGAGCCGTGAAATCCAGAACTGTTGTCGTTCCCCCGAAAGCAGCGGCACGGTGGCCGCTATAATGGTCGTCAGAGCTGACCGTGCTGAACATCGGGAGCGCGAGATGGGCATGCGGCTCGACCCCGCCCGGAAGCAAGTTCAGGCCGCTGCAATCCACCACCTCGGCGTCCGCCGCCGGCAATTCTTGCCCGATCGCGGCGATTCTCTCGCCCTCCACCAGCAGATCGCACCGGCGCGTCTCGGAATGGGTAATGATGTTGGCGTTGCGGAAGAGGATGTTCATCTCTTTTTGAGCGCAGTCAGTTCGTCCCGTGCGCCGCCCAGATTTTCCACTGCCTGCATGATTTTGCTCAGGGCGGATTCGGGTTGTTCGCGCAGCGTATTTTCCGGCAGGTGCAGCCCGGTCCATCCGGCGCGGGGATGGTTGAGTTCATCCTGCAACAGTTCTGCGCGGGTGGCCAGCTCGTGACTCAGCATCGGGACGACGTAGTGGATGGCCATTTTTTCGCGCCGAATCGCACCGTCTGATAAAAGGCCAGGTATTCCACGTCGATTGTTTTGGGCGCACGACAATAGGGTATATGATACCAGCCCATAACGCGCGCGATTTCCTGATCGCGCGGATCTGGCAAAATGGCGACGAGGACCAGAGCTTCAGCGGGCAGCGCGGGTTGCATGGAGGCTGTTCCACATTATAATCCATGCAACTGGCTGCCCCGGGCAGTAACCCTGATGCGCACCGAAACCACCATGCGCGCCGCGGCAGCGGCGGCCCTGCTGGCATTCATCGGCCTGATAATCTTTCTGCTGAACGCGTTCTTCCCGGACGCCGGCATCCAGGTGCAGCCAAGCACGCCATCGGGCCCGGTTTCCGAGTTCGTGCGCGCCACCAACCTTTATCCGCAGCAGGTGCTGCGCGCATTCGCCGGCGACTCGCTCTTCATTCTCGGCTATGCGGTTGTTTTCATCGGGCTGCACGCGGTCACTGCTCCGCAGAGCCGCCCACTCGCCCTGCTTGGTTTGAACGCCAGTTTGCTCGCCGCCTCACTCGATGCCGGTGAAAATGCCTTCTTCATCACATATGCGCTGCTTGCGCAAAGCGGAGTGCCGCTCACCGAGCCGGACCTTCCGTTGATATACATTTTCGCCAACCTGAAATGGATGACGGCGTTTGCCGGCGTGCTCGCCTTCGCGCTGGCCTTCCCACGTAAATCCGGACTAGAGTGGATTATCTTTGTACTGCTGCTTTCCTTCCCGCTCGTAGGCGTCGCCGGTTTTGCGTTTCCGGCGCTGGAGCCGTTGCGGCTGCTGCCGTTCCTGATTGGCATGCCGCTACTAGCCTTCTATTTCTGGAAACGCCTGCGCCCGTAGCGAGCAACTGTTCGGTATAATAAGCGCGACCGCTCCCAGCGGGGAATCATGACTAACTTCCTACAATTCGTGCTGGCGCTGATTATCATAATCGTGGGCGCCAAAACCGGCGGCTACATCAGCACGCGCTGGAAGCAACCGGCAGTGCTCGGTGAGCTGCTCGCCGGGCTTGTACTGGGTCCCACCGTGCTAAACATGCTGCACTGGGGCGTGTTCAGTGACGGGCATCTGGGCGAGTTTATCGGGCACCTGGCCGAGTTTGGCGTCATCCTGCTCATGCTGCTCGCCGGGCTGGAACTGCACATAAACGAGTTAGCCAAATCGAGCAAGGTCGCCGCTCTGGCAGGGACGCTCGGAGTGGCCATTCCGGTGCTGATGGGATGGGGCGTATGTATTCTCTTCGGGCTCTCCACCCGTCAGGCGATGTTTGTCGGCCTGATTCTGGCCGCCACCAGCGTGAGTATCTCGGCGCAGACGCTGATGGAGCTGGGTCTACTACGCAGCCGCGTGGGAGTGGCCATGCTGGGCGCGGCCGTCTTTGACGATGTGCTCGTCTTGCTGGCGCTCTCCGTTTTCACCGCACTAACCGGAGATATGGGCGCTGCCGGAGTTGGAGAGGTGCTGCAAGTTTTGCTGCAAATGGTGGGGTATTTCGCGACCAGCATCGCCATCGGAATGTGGCTGCTACCGCGGCTCGCCAATCGCGTCGACCGCCTGCACATCAATCAAGGCCTGTATCTCTTCACACTAATCATCGGGCTGCTTTACGCCTGGGCCGCCGAAGCACTGGGCGGCATCGCCGCGATCACGGGCGCATTTCTTGCAGGCCTGTTACTCAGCCGTACGTCGCAACGCGAGCGCACAATTGAGGGTGTTTCGACAATCGCTTACTCGCTTTTCGTGCCGGTGTTCTTCGCCAATATCGGGCTGCAGACAAATGCCAGAAACCTGAGCGGCGGCCTGCTGTGGATGACCCTGGCCATTATCGTGGTAGCGGTGGCCAGCAAGCTGCTGGGGTGTGGGTTAGGAGCCCGCATGGGCGGCATGAGTCCGCGCCAATCGCTGCAGCTGGGCGCCGGAATGATTTCACGCGGAGAGGTCGGGCTAATCGTTGCCACTCTGGGGCTCACCCATCATCTCATCAGCCAGGAGATTTTCTCCATGACGGTAGTAACCGTGATTGTGGTCACGCTGCTCACGCCCATCCTGCTGCACCGCCTTGCGGCTGACTCTGAGCCGGCGATGGCCACAGAACCGGCGCTCGCGCCAGAATAGGGGAAACGCCATGAACCAGATGCTGATGTTCGTACTAAACGACCTCGACAAGTGCGCTGACTTGCTCGAAGCGTGGGATGCCGCCGGCGCGAAAGGCGTCACCTGCATCGACACCACCGGACTCGGGCACATGCGCCGCGCCACCGAAATGGGCGATTTGCCCTTCTACCCCAGCCTAGCGGATTTGCTCCGAGCAAAGGAATTTCACCACCGCACTTTCTTCACTGTGGTGGACGACGAAGCGCTGCTGGAAAAGCTCATCAAGGCGGCTGATGATGTGGTTGGCGGACTGGACGAGCCCGACACCGGCATTCTTTTCACTGTGCCGGTGAGCCGCGTGTACGGAATGGC
>CAJWGI010000173.1 GCA_913031335.1 uncultured Anaerolineales bacterium
CCGAACATCACTGCGCCCTTGTAGCGGATGACTTGCTCCATCAGCGCAATGGTGGTGCCTTCGAAGACGCCGGACCAGTTCGCCATGCCGGTGGCCATGGATGCCACCAACATGCCATGCGCGATGCGCGCGCCGAAAGGCGTGCTTTTTCCGAATTCCTCATCGGTATGCAGTGGGTTGAAGTCGCCGGAAAGCCCGGCGAAATTGACCACATCGGTTTCGGTCACCGTGCGTGCTTGCGAGGTGAACACGTCTCCCAAGTTGAACTGATCGAAAGTCAATCCACGTTGCTGATTAGCCATTACATTCTCCTCAAGATTTGGTCTCCGGTTTCATTGTTTGCCATTAGCTATTGGCCATCGGCCACTTAGAGTAAATCCCGTGAAACAATCGTTCGCAAAATCTCGGAAGTGCCGCCACCATAGAGCAGGAAACGCGCGTCACGGAAATAACGCTGCGCGTCACATTCCATCGCAAAGCCATAGCTACCGAAAATGCGCGTACACTCATCCGCGATTTTGTTCGCCGCTTCGGTTGAAAACAGTTTGCACATCGAAGCCAGTTTCATGTCCACCACGCCTTGCGTCACTTGCCAGGCGGAGCGGTAAACCAGCCCGCGCGCGGCTTCCAGTTGCGTACCCATGTCAGCGATTTTGTGCGCGATAGCCTGGAACTTGCCGATGGGTCGCCCGAATTGCACGCGTTCCCGCGCGTATTGAATGGCAGCATCAAGGGCTGCTTGCCCCAGCCCCAGCGCCAGCGCGCCGGTCATGGTGCGGATATCCGCCAGAGTGCCGCCCAGATTCCTAAAACCGGTTCCCTTTTCTCCCAGCAGGTTTTCGGCGGGGACATGCACATCTTCCAGAATCAGTTCCGATGTCTCCGAGGCGCGCACGCCCAGCTTCTCGATATGGCGTCCAACAGTCACGCCGGACATATCCTTTTCCACCAAAAACAGATCAACCCCCTTAAAACCGGCCTCCGGATCTGTTTTGGCGGCCACGGTGAAGAAGTCGGCAATCGTGGCGGACGTAATCCACATCTTGCGCCCGGAAATCACCCAGCCATCCGCCGTGGGCAGCGCATTGGTGGTGATGTTGCCGAGGTCCGAGCCGAAATCCGGTTCGGTCATGGCAATGCCGCCGATTTTCTCGCCGCGCAGCGCGGGTTGCAGCAACCGCTGTTTGTGGTCATCCGTGCCAAAACGGAAGATGAAATCGGTACCCATCAGACATTGCATCGAGACCGAGACTGCCAGCGAGAGCGAACCGCGTGCGATCTCCTCCGCCATCAGGCAGAAGGTAATAAAGTCCGCCCCCATCCCGCCGATGGCTTCAGGGTAACGCAGCGCGAAATAACCGTTTTCGGCGCAGCGCTGGAAGAGCGCGCGTGGAAACTCCCCAGCTTTGTCTATCTCGGCCGCCACCGGCGCAACTTCTTTGCTCACGAAGTCGCGCACGGATTTGCGGAACAGCTCTTGTTCGTCAGTAAAGTTGAAGTCCATGGTTGTCGGTTATCGCCAATCAGGCCTCGCTCACGCTTGTTTTTTCAGCCAGATGAATTAGAACCCCGTAGGCATCTTTAGGGTGCACGAACGCCTCGCGCCAGACCTGTCCTTCAAAGGTGACGCCCGGCGCATAGGTGTGGCGATAAGCGATGCGTCCCCCACGCTGTTCCAGCTCTTCGATGGCAGCGTCAAGGTCGTCAACTTCAAATGTGACATGATGCACGCCGGGGCCGCCGTTGCGTTCGATGAATCTCGCCACCGGGCTGTCTGCCCGCGTTGGCTCCAGCAGCTCCATGCGGTCTTTCCCGATCTGGAACGGGCGATAGCGAATGCCCATGTCCTCGATTAATTCCTCCGGCTGGAACTTGGCGTCAAACCAGGTCTCGAAGAATTCCCGCGCTTTGTCTAGATTGGGCACAGCCAGTGCCACGCGCTCGATACCTTTTACAAAACTCATTGCCTCTTCCTCTCGCCGTAAGAATTACGTTCTATGCTTCACTAATTACGTCGCCCAGCACCGCCACGAATTTCTCGTTTTCGGCCTGCGTGCCGACAGTGACTCGCACCGCATTCGGCAGCCCGAAGGGCTCCATTGCGCGCACGATGAAGCCTCTGTGCAGAAGTGTATCCGCCAAGTCTTCTGGCGGCATGGGGGGGTCAACGATGGCGACAAAGTTTGCCTGACTTGGTAGCGAGTTCAACCCCAGTTTTTCAAATTCCGCGCGCAGGAAAGCGCGCCCATCCAGCACCATCTGGCGGTTGCTCGCCAGATACTCCGCGTCATCCAGACTGGCAGCTGCGCCCGCAAGCGAGGCAGCCCCGGTGTGGAACGGGTTTTGCGCGTGGCGCAGATAGTCAGCCAGTTCGGTGTGCCCAATCGCATAACCGATGCGCATATTTGCCAACCCGGCGCTTTTGGAAAAGCTGCGCACGACGAGCACATTGCGACCGTCTTTCACGTAGCGCAGGCTGTCGGCATAGTCGGGGGCGTCCACGTAAGCGCAATAGGCTTCATCCCACACCACCACCACGCGCTCGGGGACGCGCGCCATGAAGTCATTGGCGTGCGCCTGCGTGACGATGTTGCCGGTGGGGTTGTTGGGCGAGCATACGTAAACGACGCGCGTGTTCGCGTTGATGCGAGCTGCCATAGCGGGCAAATCGTGGCCGTAGTCGGCGGTCGGCTTGATGAAAATACAGTCGCCGCCAGCCACCATGGTGGCGATGTGCCACATGGGGAAGGAAGCGCGGCACATGATGGTGTTGACGCCGCGCTCGAAGACAAAAGCCTGGGCGATCATGCGCAGCACATCGGTGCCGCCATTGCCCAACACGACGTTGCTTTCATCCAGAGCCGCATCGAGGCGCGGGGCCAGTTTGCGCCGCAAATCAAGATCGGCCGTGCCGGGATAACGATTGGCGTCACTCAGCGCCTCGCGCGCCGCCTCCACCGCCATCGGCGAGGGCCCCAGCGGACATTCGTTGGATGCCAGTTTGATTATCTCATCCACACCGAGTTCGCGGCGCACTTCTTCTATGGATTTGCCGCCGATGTAGAGAGGAACTTTCAGTAAACGTTCATTGGTAGGGAAAGTTGTCATCAGGAATTGTTCTCTTATCTAGCGCCGCCAGTACGCGCTCCGGCGTCATAGGGAGTTCGGTGAGGCGCACGCCGACCGCATCGTAAATGGCATTGGCGATGGCGGCCGCCGTCGGTGTGCCGCCCATCTCGCCCACGCCCTTTGCCCCAAACGGCCCCTGCGGGTCGTCGGTTTCCACAATGATAGTTTCAATCCGCGGCATGTCGGCGCTGGTGAAGAGGCGATAATCGAGAAAATCAGGGTTTAGCACGCGCCCTTCTTCGACCAGCAATTCCTCCGTCAGCGCATATCCCAGCCCCATCTGCGCGCCGCCTTCAATCTGCCCCTCGACCGCCATCGGGTTGATTGCCAGCCCGACATCGTTGGCGCACGCCAGACGCAGCACGTTCACCTTCCCGGTTTCGGTGTCCACTTCCACTTCCGCCATCTGTGCGCCAAATCCGTAAGCGGCGGAGATATTGCCTTTGTATGTGTCCTTATCGACCAGTTTTGTGGGTGGGTCGTACCAGCCTTCGCCCAGCACCACTTCACCACCTTCGCGGAAGTGACGCGCGCGGACGACTTTGGCGAGACTGACCGTCTTCCCGCTTTCCGTGTCGATGATTTCTCCGCCGAGGGCTTCCAGCGCCTCCGGGGCTGCCTCCAGCATCCCGGCTGCCGTATCGAAGAGCTGGCTGCGTGCCTGCATCGCGGCGATGTGAGCGGCATTGCCGGCGATGAAGGTAGTGCGGCTGGCGTGTACGCCCACATCCCACGGTTTTACGTCGGTGTCGCTGTTAAGCACGCGCACATCG
>CAJWGI010000174.1 GCA_913031335.1 uncultured Anaerolineales bacterium
GAGCTAGTATGCAAGATTGCACTCGAAGCCGACGCAGATGATGCGGTGATGTCCAATCATTGGACCGAGGGAGGCGCGGGATCGATTGAATTGGCGAAAGCCGTGATGGCTGCCTGCGAGAAACCGAGCAACTTCAAATTCTTGTACCCATTGGAAAAGGGAATAAAGGAAAAAATCGAAACCATCGCCACGGAAATCTATGGTGCGGATGGGGTCGAGTTCTCTCCGGAGGCGGAGCAGAAGATCGAGCTCTACAATCGCGTCGGCTTTGATCAGCTGCCGATGTGCATGGCAAAGACGCATCTGAGCCTGAGCCACGACCCAAAATTGAAGGGAGTCCCCGAAGGCTTCATCGTGCCGGTGCGCGATATTCGCGCCAGCATTGGCGCGGGTTTTCTCTATCCGCTGCTGGGCGCTATGAGTACCATGCCTGGCCTGCCCACTCGGCCGGTGTATTACGACGTGGATATCGACCTTGAAACCGGAAAGGTGGTGGGCTTGTTTTAGCACGCGCGGAACAGCCAAGAAAGTCGTGCAATGCGCCGTGGCGTGAATCGCCGCGGCGCATTTTATTTACGACTACGTGGACACGTGTACTGGTATAGTAGCTGCGTCGCCCGTTCCATCTATAGCACCCTGGCGTCATGAGCGCTTTGTCCGGTGACCTGATTCGGATGCGTCGCTGGCCGTTTATTGTGATTTCGGCCGTGCTGCTGCTTTGGTCGCGCTTCGGCGCACCTGCGCTTGTTGCTACCAGTTACCAAAGCGCCACCCAGTACGAGGGCATCTACCGGGCTGCGGCGGCTCCGGGAGCAGTCGGTGAGCCAATCGCGGAACAGGTGGTCATTTTCGTGGTGGATGGGTTGCGCGTGGATGTATCGCGGCAGCTGTCGGAACTGAACCAGTTGCGTGCACGCGGAGCGGTACGTGTGTTGCAGGTTGGGCAGCCTTCGCTCTCTTTCCCAGGATGGACTGCCATCGCCACCGGCGCCTGGCCGGAGCAGAGTGGGGTTAGCTCGAATGACATCGAGCGGCCGATTGAATTGGATACTATTTTCCATGCGGCGCGCAAGGGCGGGCTGGACGCCGCCATTGTCGGGTCAGCCGGTTGGCGCACGCTCTTCAACCCGGAGGGTGTGGAACTACACTTGCTTTCTGAGCCTCCGGAATATGACTCGCTTGAGGACATTTTGGCGTTCGATGAGCGCTTGGTCCAAACAGCGCGGAAGGTACTCTTGAGGGAGCCGCAGCTTACGCTCGTCCACTTGCTAGGCGTTGACACGGCCGGGCATGGATTTGGCGGTGCAAGCGTGGAGTATGCGCAAGCTGCTGCATCGGCCGACCGGCTGATTGCGGGCCTGATAGCGTCCATTGACCTTAGCAGGGCGGCTGTTTTTGTGACTGCGGACCACGGTCATATCGACAGTGGCGGTCATGGGGGACACGAAGCCGTGGTGAGGCGCGTACCGCTGCTGGCGACCGGAAGAGGGATAAAACCGGGCGTGTATGCAGATGCGGGACAGGTTGATATAGCGCCCACGGTGGCTGTGCTGCTGGGACTGGAGATCCCGGCGCACAACCAAGGGGATGCCTTGTTTGACCAGATCGATGCGCCCGCCGCCTTAAGGGCAAGGCGCGCACTGGATGTGGCCGCGCAGCTGGCGGACCGACACCGGGCGCTGCTTCTGGCGATCGACCCCGAGGCGGAAATGGAGCAAGGCTTGCTCGAACGTGCGCAATCTGCAATGGCAGGCGCGGATTACGCCGAGGCAGAAAATCTCGCACGGGAATCGGGCGAGCAAGCGCGCGCGCAGTGGCAGGCGCAGAGAGAGGCACGGTTGATGCGGGAGCGGCTGTCGCGCGCGCCGATCGTCGCGCTGCTCCTGCTGCCTTTCGGGTTGTATTCTCTCTGGTGGTGGCGCGCCGGTTGGGGATGGCGCACTCCGATGCTGGGTGCGCTCTTGTTTTTCGTAGTGTGGCACGCGTTGTTCCGGGCACGTGGCTTTACATTTTCCGTCAGCTGGTTCAACATTGACCCAATCCTGTTCGTGCATCCGCGCGTTGTGGAAGCGGTGCTGGCGCTGATCGCCGTGACAGTGTTTGTTGGCGCACTGAATCACCGGGCTCGAAAAGTGGACGTGGCGCTGGCGACTACACACGCCCTTTTCTTTATCGCTGCAGGAATGGCGGTGCAGATTGCGGCTTTTTACCTGGCTTGGGACGTGGTTTATGATTGGTATCTTCCCGACCTAGCGGCGGGCGGGAAGTATTATTTGGACGTCTCTCTGTCCACAAGTTTCTGGCCGCTGCCCGCGCTGCCACTGGCCGCGCTGCTGCCACTGCTCTCAATGATGGTGGCGTGGCTTGCCGCTCCGGTGGCACGGAGCATTAGGCGAAACTGGTGCGCGCTACCGTGATTTACAATCCTCGCGCGGGCCGATTTAACGTCGCACACATGTTGCCCCCAGTGCGCTCCGCGCTCGGCGACATGGACTGGGATGTGCGAATTTGCACGGTCGGAGAGGGGCGCGACAATAACCTTAATACACTTGCGCGCGCGGCCTGTGATTGCCGCGCGGACGTTGTGTTCGTGGCTGGCGGGGATGGGAGTGTGGGCGCGGTCGCGGCCGTACTTTCTGGAAGCGAAGTGGCAATGGGAGTGCTGCCATGCGGAACCGGAAACGTCTGGGCGCGCGGGCTTGGACTGGCTGTGCCGGCGCACCCGTGGAGCGCGGTGTTGGTGTCGGCGGCGCAGCGGCAGGTGAAGGGGTCGGAGAGAAATGTGGATCTCGGGAGCTGCAACGGTCGTGTGTTCTTACAGTGGGCCGGGGTTGGCTTGGGTGGGCACATCGTGCATGGCGTAGAGCCGCGCGGGCGGATAGTAAGGCACTTTGGGCGATGGCATTACATTGCGCGCGGCATGTGGCTGGCGCGGAGTTGGCCTGGCGCGTCGGTTCGCCTGCGTGGCGGAAACACTGGCTTCGAGGGCGAGATAGTTGCAACTGTGGTGACGAACGTGCCAGCATATGCCGGAGGATTGGCCACGCTGGACCTGGAGGCGCGGGCGCAGGACGGGCGGCTGGCGCTGTGGGCCTTTCGCGGCAACGGCTTTGGTGATGCGCTGGCGCAATTCGGCAGGCTTCTTTTCGGTCGCCATCAGGCACATCGGGATGTGGAACGCGTTGTCGCGCCCAGCTTCGAGTTGGAGAGCGAGAAAGAATTGCCGCTGCAGCTGGATGGGGAACCGGCCGGAGCAGCAATGCGGTTCGAAATCAAGGTGATTCCGAGAGCCTTACGCGTGCTCGTTCCGCATCGCATCGGGCCGACTGGGTGGCCTGATTACTGGCGATGAAGGACGTCGTTACGGACGGTTCCCGCGGCGTTGACAGGGTGGTGCGCCGCGTTATAATTCTGGGCGTAATTTTGGCCCACTAGCTCAATTGGCAGAGCAGTTGACTCTTAATCAATTGGTTCCAGGTTCGAGTCCTGGGTGGGTCACTCGAAGGCTTGCTCCCCCCGGATTTTGTGTTTAGGAAAACATAATCGCGCGGGAAGGCGCGCGGCGAGGCTAACAACCAATGACTGAGAGGGTGTTTACCGTTTCAGTCTGAAACGATGATTTTCCCACGTACTCGTGATTGGTGTGGGCTGCACACCGTCGGGATGCGCGACCGGAAAATGGAATAGGGCTTTGACGGACAGTTTTGCTATAATGCGTCGGTGGTGTTTAATCTCGGTAGCTGGAAGAAGTGTTTCCACTCACAACCGCACGTAGTTTCTCCTTGAGCATGTTGTTCTAATGAATAAGCGCTGGCAGATGTCTCTGGGATTGCTGCTGAGCTGCGTGGCGTTGGCGGCGATATTGCGCGGCATCCGCTGGGGCGAACTTGGCCGTGCCA
>CAJWGI010000175.1 GCA_913031335.1 uncultured Anaerolineales bacterium
ACCCTGGCGGTGGCGGCTGTCGTCGCCACGGATATTCCAGCGACGCCCAGCAGCAACCTGACCGAGCCCGCCGCTACGCCGACGGCCATACCGCTGCCCACGCGCGGCGGTACCGAGATTCCCACCGTGACGCCAACGGCACGTTCCACCACGGCGCCGATTAAAACCGTTGTGTCTGCCCCCACCGCGACAGCGCCGCCCGCGCCCACGGCAACAGCGCAGCCAACCGCCACCCCGCCGCCGGCGCCCACCGCCACCGAGCATCCAACGGCGACGGCTGTCCCCACCCCTACTGCGTGCGTTCCTGGTGCGAGCGGTTGGGTGGAATACACCGTGCAAATCGGCGACACGCTTTCCGGGCTGGCGCAGCAGGCAGGCACGCAGGGAGGCGCGGTGCTGCAGGCAAACTGTCTGACGGACGATCAGCTTGATGTCGGGCAGCGCATCTTGCTGCCGTTCATGGAATTGGTCGCCGACGGCGCGCTGCTCGCTTCGCAAAAAATCGCCCCGCCGGTGATAGACGGCGATATGAGTGAATGGGGAGCACTGGAAAACACGGCAGACGCGGTAGTCTATGGGATGGGAAACTGGAGCGGCGCCGGCGACCTGAGCGCCACTTTCTCGCTGGGCTGGGACGCCGCCAACTTGTATCTGGCGGTTTCGGTGCGGGATGATGTGCACGCTCAGACACAGAACGGCGAGAGCATTTTCAGGGGCGACAGCGTGGAGTTCTTGTTTGATGGCGCGCTTCAGGCTGACCGGCAGCATGAGAAACTTAGCGGTGATGATTACCAGATTGGCCTCTCGCCGGGCGATTTGAGCGCGGCGACAGTGGTGGCGCAGGCGTACTGCTGGTTTCCGGTCGGGCAGGCTGGTTCGATGCCGGCCGCACAACTTGCCGCCAGCGCCAGCGTGGATGGTTACGTTCTGGAAGCTGCCGTTCCCTGGGCTGCGCTCGGGGTTGCGCCCGCGAGCGGAGATGAGTATGGCTTTGCGCTCTCGGTCAGCGACAATGATCTTCCCGGAGTGGCCGCGCAGCAGAGCATGGTCTCCAGCGCGACGGCGCGCTCGCTCACCGACCCGACCACGTGGGGCCGGCTGCGACTTGACCCGTGAGCGCGCTGCCCGCGTTGCGACCCGGCGAAAAAAAGCCGGCGGAATTCGCTTGCGCGGCTCGCGTTTTGATGCTATCCTGCAGCCGCAGGCAGCAATCTGAGCCATGAGCCAGCAGCTTTCGCTGTTCGATCCCGAAAAACCACCACAGCCACCGCGGCTGATAGCGCCGCCCTCCCGGCCGGTTGTGGCCATCGAGCGGCCGCCGGCCTCCGCTCGTTTGAGCGCGAGCGCGCCGATTTCGGCGGCGCTGGCGGTGTGGATGGAAAGCCGTCGGCGCGCGGGGCTTTCAGAGAACACGATCAAGAATTACCGCATCGACATCCAGTTGCTGGCCGAATACGCGGGCGCCGGGGCCTCGGTGGGCGAGTTCACTACGCAGACATTGAATGATTATCTGGAGTGGATGCGCCACAAGCGGCGAGTGCCGTGCTCCAGCAAAACGCTTGACCGCCGCATCACGGCGCTGAAATCCTTTTTCCGCTGGCTGACGCCGGCTGCCGCGCTGCCGGTCAACCCAGCCGAGGCGGTGGTAAACGTCTCCGTGCGCAGCCCGCTGCCGGTGGTGCTCACCGAGCTGGAGGTTTCTCAGGCGCAGCATGCGGCGCGGCAGCTGCGCCAGCGCAAGAAAAAAGCAGACATGCGCCCGCACATGCTGCTCACGTTCTTGCTGCACACCGGCCTGCGCAAAGGAGAAACAGTGCGTCTGGTGACCAATCACCTTGCGCTGGACGATCCGGAACAGCCGCATCTTTACGTTCGCTACGCGGACAAGCGCCACCGCCACAAAGAACGCAAGGTGAATTTGGATCCGCAGTGGGTGCAGGACTACCGCAATTACGCGGAACACTACCAGATAACCGAGCGCGTGTTTCCGTGGTCGGTTCGGCTGCTGGAATATCACCTCGAAGATGTCAGCATTACCGCGCGCTTGAAGAAACATATCTCTTTTGAAATGCTGCGCTGGACATGTGCGCTGCGCGACTTCCGCGACGGCATGGAGCCGGAAAAGCTGCGCCGCAAACTCGGGCTTTCCAAAGTGCAGTGGGGCGAGACACGCCGCAAAATCCGCCGGCTGCTGGAATGACAGCAGGCAGCAGCCCGCCCTCACGATTGGCCGCGGCCTCTGTGGGAGCGCATACCTGACGCTCCGCCTGTTCATGGATTGGTTTGATGGTATGACCGCAGGGAGAAGTTGGATTGCGGTTGTGCTGGTGATCCTCGCGAGCTGGAGAGCGTACCGACTTTTGATCGCTGCCTCTGCGTTCAGCGCGGTATCGAGACTGCGCTTCACTCTCCAACTCATCGGGTGGAATATCCCGACGGAGCTCTCCATTCTGCTCTTCCCAACCAACCTACATCGTAATGCTGGTCGTCTTGGCGTCTGAGCGTCGATCGCAGGCGCCAGACTTGCTCGGGAAGCCCTACTTCAGAAAGAATCGGTGAGATCACGGACTTATGCATTCCCTGCCACGCTCGATCGTGCCAATCGGAGGTACGCCTTAACCGACGGAGGAAACTCATAATGATAGCTTCTACCATCCGAGAACGTACGATCAATGGGACTGCGTTCTACCCACGCACGTCGCGGTTGAATCAGCGGCAGAAGTGGAACGCGTGGGATCTGTACCACATCGTGGACGAGTATACCGACTGGAAACAGGAGCTGGCCGATATCCGACAGAGGGCATCAGCTCTCGACCAATCCCCGCTGGCCAAGCATTACGTCGCTGGTCCCGACGCTGCAGCTTTCGTCGACTACCTGATCACCCGGGATGCCACGAAGATCGCCGTCGGGCAGGTGTACTACACGCCGTGGTGCAATGAAGATGGAGCGCTGGTCGGCGATGGGCTCGTGGCTCGAGTCGAGGAGGATCGGTTCCTGTTCTCGGCTGACCCGATGATGAACTGGTTCCTGCACAATGCTGAGGGCTACCGCGTGACTGTTGAGGATGTCACCCTCGACTTCGGTTTGTTGGCGCTTCAGGGCCCAAAGGCGACCGATGTGCTCGAGAGCGCAACGGGCGAATCCTGGGATGACCTGCGATTCTCGCGCCTGCGGTCCTCGATCATCGGGGGTGCGGAGGTGCTCGTCTCTCGCCAGGGATTTACGGGAGAGGTCGGGTATGAACTCATGGTCGCTACTCCGGAGGGTGCGACTTTGTGGGATGCACTGTTCGAGGCCGGAGGGCCCATCGGTCTTGGCGCAGGAGGCCTTCACGCTATCGACGTCGCGCGCGTGGAGGCCGGTTTGGTGATCGTCGGTTCAGACTATACCCCCGCATCCATGGTGGATCGCATGGGCGATTCGATCCCGGTCTCACCCGAGAACATGACGACACCGGTCGAGATGAACATGCACAAGTTCATCGAGTTCGACAAGGCAACTGACTTCATCGGGAAGGCGGCCCTTCAACGCGAGTTGGAGGTGGGTCCCAAGCGGTCGATGATGGGGATCGAGGTCGATTGGCACGACATTGTGGGCCTGTATCAAGATGCCGATATCCCCCCCGAGGTGACGCCTCAGGTGATTCGCTTCCCCCTCACAATCTTCCATGAGGACAGCGCGGTTGGTCGCGCAACGAGTGTGACCTGGTCACCGACTGTCAAGAAGGTCATCGGTTTCGCTCACGTTTCCCCAGCATCTGCCGAGCCGGGCACACGGGTGAGGGTCGGGTGGAGCAGCGGGCCGATTCAGGGAAATGTCGGTGCGACGATCGTCGCTCTGCCGCACTATCGGTTGCGTCGGGCCCAGTAGTAGAATTAAT
>CAJWGI010000176.1 GCA_913031335.1 uncultured Anaerolineales bacterium
GAACAACGGCGCCGGGCTTGCGACATCCTGTGCCCCGAATAGGGTGCGTCAGGGCGTATCCGCGTTAGCCCGTGCCAGTTTTCGCATGGGAATGGGCATCCGCCTCTCCCTGAGATAGGTCTTGTGATAGCATTGTCTGTGTGACCTCACAAACCCTCCCGCCGAAACCCCGCTTCCAGACCGACCGAGTGCTCACCATTGTCGGCGGGCATTTCATCCACGATAGTTTCACCGCTTTCCTGGCGCCCCTGCTGCCACTCATCATCGAGCGGCTTTCGCTTTCCTTTACGCTGGCGGGGGTACTTACCTGGGCGCTAAATCTGCCCGCAGTGCTAAACCCCTTCATCGGCTATCTGGCAGACCGGCTCTCAGTGCGGTATTTTGTCATCCTCGCCCCGGCCGTCAGTGCCACCCTGATGAGCATGTTGGGTCTTGCACCCGACTATCTCACGCTATTCACACTATTGCTGCTCGTAGGGGTCAGCATCGCGGCATTCCATGCCCCGGCCCCCGCCATGATCGGGCGCATGTCCGGCAATCAAGTCGGCAAAGGCATGAGCCTGTTCATGGCCGCTGGTGAACTGGGGCGCACCGTAGGCCCGCTCATCGCCGTTTGGGCTGTTTCCACCTGGACGCTGAGCGGGTTTTACCGCGTCATGGTGATCGGCTGGGCGGCTTCATTGTTACTCTATTGGCGGCTGCGCCAGATTCCGGCTCGCACCGAAAAACCGCAGCAGATCAGCGGCTTGATGCGGGCCGCGAAGCGCTTGTTTATACCGCTCTTCATCATGGTCATCTTTCGGGATTTCTTGCTAACTTGCCTGAGTGTATTTTTGCCCACCTTCCTGAAAACAGAAGGCGCCAGCCTGTGGGCAGCCGGCGCGGCGCTTGCGATTTGGGAATTTGCGGGGGTTGGCGGCGCATTGGCCAGTGGAATACTCAGCGACCGAATCGGGCGCAAACCGTTGCTGTTTGCCGCCATTGCCAGCTCGGCTGTCATCATGCTGCTTTTCCTGAACGTGAGCACATCACTATTCGTACCGACGCTGCTCGCGCTCGGTTTCACGTCACTCTCAACCGGGCCGGTCACATTAGCCATCGTGCAGGATCATTTCCCCGACAATCGCGCCACAGCCAATGGCCTGTTCCTCTCTATCGTCTTCCTGATACGCCCGGTCAGCGCGGCGGCCGTCGGGTTAATGGGCGATCACTTCGGGCTGCGCGCTGCTTTTACATGGAGCGCGTTAATCGCGCTGCTGGCGCTGCCAGCGATATTCTGGCTGCCGGATTCGCGCGCGGAACGAGATTGAAAAAGGCAATTGTTCAGCGGCACATCTATATGACGCATAATTTTAGCGCCACGAAAAGGTGCGCTACATTTTCGAAAATATCGTTTGCGGCTCTGCGACCTTGCGCAAAGAAAGTCGTCAGGCTGAATAGTTACGAAAAAAAATAACCGGCGCTACTCTGGCTCAATCTCCGCGGCGCTGTCCGGCAGCAAATCCTTTTCATCGGCAGCTTTCCGCTTCTTTCCCTTTGCCTTCTGCCGCTCCATCAATCTATCGCTGCGCGCCTGACGTAGCCCCTGCATAAATTCGACTTCTTTCGGGAAATGCTTATTCAACGGATGATTTGGGTCCTCCGGCAATTCCAGCCCCTCGTCCCATGCCATCACGGTCACCATGGCAACCGCCGCTGCCACAGCAGCGAACACGCGCCTTGTGCCAGTGACCGGTCCGTAGGCCATCCAGTCGCTCCACATTACCGCCCCGATGCCGTGCATGGCTGCGTCCATTCCCTGGAAAGCCGGTCTCCCCCACTGCTCCAGCGCAGCGCGCCACATATATGATCCATTGGCCGGCGCGTTCCCGGCCGGCAACCCGAATTCTTCCTTCACCATACGGTTGGCCAAATAACAAAAGCCTTGCGTGGGCAGGTTCATAGTGGTGGTATCCACCATGATCGACTCAAATTTACCCCCCTGGATTTCTTTCAGCATTTTGCGCAGCGATTTCATCCGGCCGGTCGCGCGCTTATCATCATTGTCAAAAGGTTGCAGAATGACCGATTTGATGCCGCACTCTTTCAACTCTGCCACCTGATCAGGGATGTCTGTGTCCCAAGCGGAAATGCTGTTGTAATTGAAACGGTCTTGTGTGCCGGTCTCTTTTACAAAACGCGCCCCGGCGCGGCGCGCATCTTCCGTCCACGTGTCAATTTGATACACCAACGTATCATTGACCGACAGAAACCACTCGCAATACGCCTTAATCTCATCCTCGCTGGGCGCGACAATGCCAATCACCGCAGGGATGCCGGTCTGCTGCGACATTTCTTCCACCAGCTTGATTTCATCCAGTGCCCGTTTCTTGTCCCAGCGCGGTGGCTTACGTTTTTCCACAATCTTGTGGCCGGTCTGGAACATGTTGGCGCACAAGGCCGGCGGGCGTTCACCCGGCTGCCCGCCAACCTCGATATCCCCGATTTTCATTACCTTCTGTGGCGTATCAAAACTAAACAAACCCATAACATATCCCCTTATTTGAATTCTCTCGATCCCAATTATTCGGAAGTACTGAGTCCTCGGCTAAGAATCAGCGAGACTCATGCTCCACCAACACCGCACCCGCCGCTATCGGATCGATTCCTCCAGGCCATTTCGTATATACGTCGTAACGAGCGGAATCGAGCTTGGCCCCCGCAAGGTCGGCCTGACCAAGATATAGGTACTGCAGGTTGGCCTCTCTAAGATCGGCCTCACCTAGGTTCGCCTGGAATAGGTTGGCAACGTGCAGGTCAGCGCCGCGCAGATCGGCACCGTGCAGATCGGCACCGGCAAGATTGGCGGCGCGCAAGTCGGCATTTCTCAGGTCGGCTCCTTTCAGATTAGCCTGGCTCAAATTGGCCTCCCGCATGTCGGCTCCGGCCAGATTGGCAGAACCCAGGTTAATCCCACGGAGGATGGCCCAACTCAGGTTTGCCTCATGGAGATCTGCCCCGCTCAAGTCGGCCCGCGCCAAATCCGCACCACGCAGACTTTCACCAGCAGCAACTTTTGCTAGTATCTCACCACGCGTAAGTTGTCCCATGCCACACTTTCCTCCAAGTCATGATCATGGCTTGTTCTAACGACAAGACCCCATAATTATGCGTTAGTGAACCCATACCGGTTCAAATGCGGTGTCGGGCTGCCGAGCACGGGAGCCCGTAATCAGCCAACGACCTTTATGTGTTGTAGCCACTTTACATGGGTTGGTCCGTCCTTTGACCCTGCCAAAAGCCGGCACGGTCCGCCGTTACCGCTGGGCAGCTTCTTGCCATTGAGCCTGAGCGCTACTATGACATCGGGGGCCAAAGCCTCTTTCAGGGTAAGTGGCTGATTGAACCCGCCAGAAATGAATTCCACTCCCGTGGCACCAGACATGATGCCGGCTCGATTCAGTAACGTGGTGACCGAGACACCCTCCCACTGTTGGGCTGGCGCCACCCAGCCGTCAAAGCAGTAGAAATCCTTCTCAATTTTCGCATCGGACATGCGGACAAGTCCCGAAAGGTTCATAGACAACGACGATTCCACCAACCCTTCGATTTGAAGCCCTCTCCATGTAGGCGGATCCAAAACCGGCATAACGGGTAGCTCAGAGAAAACCTCTCCAGAGAGCTTTCTTTCTTCAGTCACACTCATGATAACGCCTCCAATCCGTGTATGTGGCTCCTTCTTTCCGATCAAATACTTTTTTACCTGTACTACCGGGTTGATGACGACAAAGACAGGTGGCGACTAGGCTAACCAGACTTTGCACCCTCGCGATTAGAGGTCTTCACCACCCGGCGCACGAGTGGCGGAGGAAGGCGTACGC
>CAJWGI010000177.1 GCA_913031335.1 uncultured Anaerolineales bacterium
AGCCGTCCAGCCTCGGCGGAGCAGCTGCCACGCCACACGCGGATAGGCCGCCAGCGGCACGGCCTGTACGCGACCGACAAACGATTGCAATCTCTCGGCAGCGCTCAAGTGCCTATCAGCTCCTCGTAAATGGCAAACGTGCGCGCCGCATTTTTCTGCGCATCAAATAGTTCGCACGCGCGCCGGTAGCCAGCCACGCACATTGCCCGTGCGCGCGCCGGGTCGGACAGGATGGCGATAATAGCCTCGGCCAACTTCTGGGGGTTATTGGGTGGGATGAGCAGGCCGGTCTCATCATGGCGCACCAATTCACGCGGGCCGCCCAGGTCAGAGGCCACAACCGGCTTTGCCATCGCGCCGGCTTCGATAACTGGACGCGCGAAATGCGGGACAACGGAAGGAAAAACCAGCAGATCTGAGGCGACGAGCAATCGCGGCACGTCGTCGCGATCACCCAGAAAACGCAGTGCGCCGCTGGCTATGGAAGCGCCGGCAGCAGCCATCACGGCGCGGTCGTAGGCATCGGCACGAGACAGGCGTTTGAGCAATGCCGGCAGCGGTTTGCTGGCACCCACCTGCGGTTTTGGCCCCGCTACCAGAAAGCGCGTATTGGGGATTTTCGCCCGCACCAGCGGCAGCGCGCGTACAAAGGGCAGCGTACCTTTCGGCGCGGAGCAGCCACCCAGCATCGTCACCACATGCTGCGCCGGAGTCAGATTCAGGTGCGCGCGCGCCGCATCCAAATCAATGCTATGATCAAAGATGGCAAAATCAACGAAGTTGTGAATGACGCGAATACGATCAGAGCGCAGCAGCTGCGCAGCATCATTCTCGGAAACCGCAACCACGCGCGTGGCATGACGCGCAATCCGCCGCCGAAGCCAGCGCCGCCGCAGCCCGAAATATCCACGCGCCAGCGGTTCGCGAATGTGCCAGACAACCGGCAGCCTTTCCTGAAAGGCAGCCTGCGCCGGAGCTGCGAGCGTAGATGAATTCAGATGCACCAAGTCAGGCTGGAAATGCCGCAGATAACGCCGCGCGGCAGTCACGGAAGGCAAGAAGCGCAGCGCTTTTCCGGGCAATTGCCACAGCAGTGCATTCCCATACCAGACCAGTTCCGTCTGACTGAAATCGCTGATGTCTGTCGCGACGTGAGTCTCAATCCCGGCTGCGCGAAAGCGTTCCACAACCGGGCCGGCGGCAAGGCAGAGTACAATCGGCTCGAAGCAACTACGATCCAATTGCTGCAGCAGAAGAAGCAAACTCAACGGCGCGCCGCCCAACGCGCCGCCGTGATGGATGTAGAGGATGCGTTTCATGGCTTTTCGGCGTGGATAATCAAGAACCATCCCCAAAGCCGGTCGAGACAGGCCAACACACGCCGAACTGCCCGCACCGATAAAGATGGATTCTCGTCGAGCGCCCGAAAGCGATTGAATTGAGTGACAAAACGAAAATTGGCGAGGCCGGAAAAAAGCCGCTGCGCCGAGCGCTTGGTGTACACCTGCGAAAGCGGATTGCGCAGCCCGCCGAAATCGGTGCCTGCTCGCACCACATCCGCAAAACGCAGCCGCTGCCCCGCGGGCAGAATCAGATCTCGCCAAGCCGGGCGGGCAACCAGCAAGCGCTCGCGGCTGTGGGCCGGCAAGCTGTTCAGCAGCCACATCAGTGCGCCCAACATAATTACGATGTTCCACCAGAACCAGCGCGAATTGCGGTTGTAAACCATCACTGTGGCACCGCCGCCAGCTTTCAGCACGCGCATGATCTCGCGCGCAGTCTGGACAGCATTGGGTGAATGATGAATCACGCCAGAAGAGAAAACGGTCTCAAAAGCATCTGGCGCAAACGGCAAATGCTCTGCATCCGCGACCAGGAATACTGCCGACAGATCCTGCAGGAGCAAACGTTCGCGCGTCAATAGCACAGCGCGCTGCGCTAGGTCCATAACAATCAAGCGCGCGCCGTGCTGTGCCAGCCGCTGCGCGTTATAACCCATGCCGCAACCCAGTTCCAGCGTGCATTTACCCTGCGCGAGCGCAAAGTCATAGTCAGCATCCAGATTAGGGTAGAGCAGCCGGGTCTGGCGGTCGCGCTCGTTAAAGAAGTCGCGGCGATCAGCGGCAAGATGCGCGACTTCTGCTTCGCCAGCGGGATGAGCTTGCCAGTAGGTTCGGACTTCGTGGATGGTGGGCATAGAATTCAATGCAGAAATGTCCCCTGCCAACGCTCAGGCACAGTCAATGCCCAGACCCGCATGCAGAATCCGTTGCCAGCAAACACACTATCTAAACCTGACTGCACTATTCTTGAAAGGTTTCGCTAAGGACGACGGAATAAACCTCATCCAGCACCAGCAAAGCAGTCAGATTGCGCATACTGAACCCGTGTTGCAGCCCTTCGGCAGTGAAGACGGCCGTACCGCCATCAGGGCAACAGATGCTCGGGTGCAGACCGTCTGGAGACATACCTTGATTTAGCAAATCTCTCAGCGCGCGCCAATAATTCCACACCGGAATCCGACGCTTGTCGGCAAGCTGTAGCAAAACCCGATTGCGTTCAAACACGGCCTCGGCATGCTCTGCATCAATCAAGTTTGGGGGCAGTGTACTCAAAACCGGAATGCTGCCGTGCGCCAGGATGCGCTCCACCACAGTGTCCATATAACCGTTCATACTCAAGGATAGGGGTGTGCAACACTTCGACAGTGCCAATCATCACCAACGTTACTGCGGGGCGGCTGTTGCGCATCTCGCATTCCAATGGCGTCTCATCTGGTTCGCACAGAGGCTCCCAGAAACGAGTGCCCGCCGCAGGCGCGCCTGCAGGGAGGTATGAATCTCAGGTATGACCGGAAAACTCTCCAAATCATGCGGGTCGTAACGCTGGCCGCTGCATCCCGCGAGTACTCCGCAAGTAAGCGCCAGAATTGTGCGCCGCATTTTCCACCCCTCTTCACCGCAACATCACCTTCCACGTTGAGATGCGCCTACTTCGACGCATTGGCTCGCCCACTGGTCAGCACGACCCACGCCCAGCTCACCAACACCGCCAGGAACGGCACGGCGGGAAGTGAAAATCGATAAACGTTTTCAGCAAAGATAGGCGATAATGAGAGCACTCCGATGGCAGCCGGAGCGGCGCCGAACAGCAGCACAGCCCGATCCCATCCAAGCGACCGACCCGCCCGATGGAAACCCCACACCGCCAAGCACCCCACCAACGCCGCGGCCACCGCCATCAGTGTCTCGCGCCACAACAGCCTCCGCGCCGCATCGAGAAGATAATCGAAAGCAATCACGTTCATGGCAGTGTTGTCTGCATAATAAACCGTCTCCGCCATCACATCCAGCACTCCGAAATAAAGGTATCCGGGCAACCAGGGAATGTATCCGGGTGTACCCAGTTCGAGCGATGCCAGCCGGTTGTAAAGTACCTGCGGCAGGTACAAAGTCGCTGCGGCGATCAATAAAAGCGCGACATGCCATCCGCGCCGTTTCAGTCCGAGCACCAGCACTCCCAACAGTAACAAGGCCGCAAAATGCGCCCGGAATAGCAGCATGACACCGAAGGCGACGCCGCTGAGAAGTGGCCAACGAAGCTGGTTTGAATCCATTGACAGCGCCAAAAAGTACGCCCCCAGCAGCGCGAAGAAAACCCCCGGGCCATCCGGCCCGCCCTGCAGCCACGCTACGCCGGGCACGTAGGGCATGCGCAGCCAATCCGCGCGCGGGTGCGGCCAGAAGAGCAGCCACAGCAGCCACGGCATCAGCGCCCACAGGCCGGCTGCGAGGTAGCCGCATCGCTCGCGCCGGGTCAATCGCTCTGCC
>CAJWGI010000178.1 GCA_913031335.1 uncultured Anaerolineales bacterium
GCGAGTGCGGAACACCTGGAAAAGTGAGCTTAATGCCCAAAACCGCCAGTGCAATGCCGAGCAGCATCGAACCGGTGTCACCCATGAATGAGACCGCCGGCTGAAAATTGTAGAAAAGAAATCCGAGGCACGCGCCCAGCAGCGCCGCTGCCAGGCTGGCCACCAACACCTGCCCGTTCAGCATCGCCAGAAGCAAGAAGGCGCCCGCCGCCACTGCGGAAATTCCCGCCGCCAGCCCGTCCATATTGTCTTGAAGATTGATGGCGTTTATCACAAAAACGCCCCAGAACACCGTCACCGCCACGTTCAACCACGCTTCGGCAAACAGGTTGATCTTTACGCCCGCCAGTGAAATAAGCAGCATGGCGGTCACCTGCCCGATCAGCTTGCCGCGCGGCCCCAGACCAACGCGGTCATCAACCAGCCCGACCAGCGCAATTAACGTGCCCCCGGCCACAATCGCCGCCAGCTCACGGAATTCGCGGCCGCCCCCGAAAAGCAGCAGACTACCGACCACCGCTGCCCAGATGGCAAGTCCACCCAACACGGGAACAGGAGCGAGGTGAAACTTGCGCGGGCCGGGCTGGTCGGTCAGTCGGAGACGGCGGGCCGCCATCAAGGTGACCGGCGTGGCCACAAATGCAATCAGAGCAGCCACCACCGCAATGACGGAATACCGAACAACCGGTTCAGAGAGCATATCCTTTTCCCTCCAGCAACCTCCCATATAGGTTTGCCGCGCCGGTCAACATCCGCTCCAGAGTGTGATTCTCGATCACATAATCCTGCGCGGCATCGAGGAGAGCTGCCGGAGCAGCGAGCGCCCGCCCGATAACCTCTACCAGCACAACCAAATCCTCGCTCGGCACGAGATAACCGCTGCGCTCAGACTCTATCATGTCGGGCACGCCGCCGACCGCGGTGGCCACCACCGGCACCCGCGCGGCCATGGCCTCTATCAGCGCGACCGGCGTGCCCTCGTTGAGTGCGGTGTTGACCAGCACGTCGAGATCCGCATAGACCCTGTCCAAATCGCGCCGCCAGCCGGTGAACACGGTACTGTCCGCTAGGCCGAGTTCTCGGGCCAACTGCTGTAACTGCATGGCCAGTTCGCCGCCGCCGACAATCACGAAACGGCCGTTGAAGCCGGCCGCGACCAGTCGGCCGGCAGCCCGCAGGAAAAGCTGCTGGTTCTTTATGGGTACCAGCCTCCCCACGGTGCCGATAAGCGGCACGTCCGCCTCGATGCCCAGCTCAGCGCGAAACTCACCTCGCCTTTTGGCGCAACTCACAAAGCTATCCAGATTCAGCCCTAGTGGCAGCACATGAATCTTATCTGCCGGGGCAATGCGATGTCCAATCAATTCTCGCCGGACGGTCTCGCTCACTGTCACAATCGCCGTGGAAAACCGCGCCAGAAACCGCTCGATTGCCACCGCCAACCGGGACATCGCCGGGCCCCAGTAACCGCGAAACACGTGCCCGTGAAAGGTGTGTACCACCACCGGCACACCGGCGAGTCGCGCCGCGAGCCGCCCAAGCGCACCAGCTTTGGCAGTGTGCGTGTGCACGACTTCCGGAGCGATGCCGCGCATTAATTGGAACAAACGCAAGAACGCAACCCCGTCATCCCAGGGCGCTATTCTCGGACCGAGCTGCTTGAGCCACTGGAAGTTCACCCCATTCGCCTGGGCCAAATCACTCATATCGCCCTCAGCGGAGCCGTGCCGCCCGGCGACCAGTATGGTCTCAAAGCCATGTCGCGTCAGCCCAGAGGTCAACTCGGTCACGTGTATGGCCGGGCCACCGATGTTCATGCGCGCAATAACCCGCACAACGCGTGTCCGCGCCATACGTCATTTCGCGTCTAGCGCGGCACTCCGCGCGCGATACCAGTTCATGGTGGTGCGCAGGCCATCCACCACGCTGATCTGCGACTCAAACTGAAGCTCCTCCGCCGCCTTGCTCACATCGGCAAACGAATGGCGGATGTCCCCTGGCCGCGGTTCGGTGTACTGCGGTGCAATGTCAACTCCGGTCAATTCCTGCAATATTTCTGCAAGCTGGTTCAGACTATTCACCGCTCCCATAGCGATGTTGAATATCTGCCCCGGCGCGTTCGGATGTTCGAGTACGTGCAGATTGGCGCTGACAATATTGCCCACAAAAGTGAAATCGCGCGTCTGCTCGCCATCGCCGTAAATCGTGGGCGACTCGCCGCGCAGCAAGGAAATTATGAATCGCGGAATCACGGCAGCATACTCAGATTTCGGGTCTTGCCTCGGCCCGAAAACGTTGAAGTAGCGCAGCGCCACCGCCTCAAAACCATACACCGTGTAAAACGACATGCAATATTGCTCGGCGGCCAGCTTGCTGACGCCATACGGCGAGAGCGGCGCCGGCAGCATGTCCTCGCGTTTGGCTACCCTGTCGCGGGCCTCCCCGTAAATCGACGATGAGCTCGCGTAGGTCATGCGCCGCACTCCGGCGTCACGCGCCGCCAGCAGCAGATTCAGCGTTGCAATGACTCCGGCACGATTGTTTCCCAGCGGGTCATCCACCGAACGCGGCACGCTCGGTAGGGCCGCCTGATGGATGACGTAATTCACGCCGTCAACGGCGCGCCGCGCGAAATCCAGCTCCGCCAGATCGCCCTGCAACAATTCAATCTGTGTTTCGAATTCGGCCATGTTCTCCCAACAGCCGGTGGAGAAGTCATCAGCAACGCGGACCTGTTCTCCGCGCTCCACCAGCGCCGCCGCGATACTTGAGCCGATGAACCCAGCTCCGCCCGTCACGAGGTATTTTCGTGTCAAATCGTGTCCCTTTTCGCTCCCTTCTGTGAATTAATAATCCCGCCGGGCTGACCGCGCTCACTGCCGTCCGGAAGCTGAGCGAACAGCCGCGCGTACAACCGTTCGGTTGCGGCCACCATGCGTTGTACAGAGAACTCTTTCTGCAGCCGCGCCCGACCCCGCTGCCCAAAAGCAACAATTTGCCCCGGCGCGCGCAGTGCGCTGATGGTTGCATCTGCAAAGGCGGCCGCGTTTTTCGCTTCCACCAGCCAGCCGGTCTCCCCGTGGAGCACCACCTCCGGAATCGCGCCCACTCGCGTGGCCACAATCGGCAATGCCGCCGCCATGGCCTCGAGCAGCACTAGTCCAAAACCTTCCCATTCAGAGGCCAGCACAAACAAGTCTGCGCCCGGCAGCAGCGCGCTCACATCAGTACGCCACCCGGCAAATCGCACACGCTCTCTCAAACCCAATTTCGATGCCAATCGCTCAAGCGGCGCGCGCAACGGGCCATCTCCTAGCAACAGCAACGTGGCCTGAGGGATCTCATCCACAACCGCTCTGAACGCGGGCAGCAGCCAGCGGTGGCCCTTCTGTTCGATCAGGCGCGCGACGCAGACTAGCAATGGGCCTTCCGGAATTCCGAACTCAGCGCGCGCGTCTACCGGGCGGGTTTCGCCGCCTGGCGACAGACCATAATTGATGGTATCCACGCGCGATGCGGTCACCCGCTCCACCTCAATCGTAAACGCACGCACGTGCTCTGAAATCGCCACAAAATGATCGGTGCGCCGGTTGATGATGCGTAGAAAAAACGAAACTGGCCAGCGCCTGCGGAAAGGGTCATCGTTATGCCGAGTGGAAATCACCAGCGGCACATCGGCCATCCGCGCTGCCAATGTGCCGTGCAAATCAGCGTGTAGCAGGTGCGTGTGGACCATGGTGGGTGCAAGCGCACGAAGCCGCAGCGCAAGGCGAGGCGGAAGGGTGGCGTCTGCATGGCCGCTA
>CAJWGI010000179.1 GCA_913031335.1 uncultured Anaerolineales bacterium
ACTCCAGATGAATTCTTCCAGCAGGGTGAAGGCTCCGGTTTCGTGCTGGACAAGAACGGATACATTGTCACCAATTACCACGTGGTGCGGGACGCGGAAAGGGTGGAGGTCACCTTCTTCGATGGCCTGACCGCGCGCGCCGAAGTAATGGGCGGCGACCCGGATAGCGACCTCGCGGTCATCCGCGTGGCTATGGAGGGCGCAATGCTGCGGCCGGTGCGACTGGGCGATTCCGATCAGGTTTTCATCGGCCAGCGCGCGGTGGCCATCGGGAATCCTTTCGGGCAAACCTGGACACTGACAGCCGGGGTGGTCAGCGCCATCGGACGCACCATGCGCTCCGGAACCAGCCAGTTCTCCATCCCAGAAATGATTCAGACCGATGCGGCCATCAACCCGGGGAACTCCGGCGGACCGCTGCTGGATGCCGAAGGCCGCGTTGTCGGCGTCAACACAATGATACTCTCTCAGTCCCGCTCCTCCGCCGGGGTCGGGTTCGCGGTACCGGTGAACATCGTCAAGCAGGTCGTACCGGAGCTGATTGAAAGTGGACACTATACCTACCCGTGGCTGGGCATCAGCGGCAGCAATCTTTCGCTGGACATCATTGAAGTCATGGAACTAGATGCGCAGCAGCGCGGCGCGCTGGTGATTGAAGTGATGGAGGCCAGCCCGGCTGCGCGCGCCGGCCTACAGGGCAGCCGGGAGAATTTTGAGATAGCCGGCCAGGAATTGGTCGCGGGCGGTGATATCATAGTCGCCATCGAGAGCACGCCTGTCGGCGACATGAACGATCTGATTGTATATCTGGTGAAACATACGCGACCGGATGACACGGTCACGCTGACGGTGCTGCGCGACAACGAAGAAATCTCCCTGCACGTCACACTGAAGCCAAGACCGGAAAGTTAGGCTGACATCCCATGCTGATCGGCATGCTGACTGATACGTACAAACCGTACATCAGTGGGGTGACACATCATGTCTCGCTCACTAAACACTCGCTGGATACCGAGGGCCATAAGGTGTTCGTATTCACCTTCGGCGGCCAGGATTATGTGGACGAGGAATTGTATGTGATCCGCTCTCCGGCAGTGCCGCTGGCGGACACCGGATACAATCTTTCCTTCCGCTACAACCGCAGCGCGCAGCACAAGCTCGCCAAAATGGATGTGGCGCACGTGCACCACCCTTTTGCCAGCGGACGGCTGGCATTGCGCTATTGCCAGAGCCGCAAGATACCCATCGTTTTCACCTACCACACCCGTTACGATTTGTACGCACAGGCATACTTGCCGCACCTGCCGGAGGCCATTCCAGAGGCCTTTTTGCACGCCTTCTTGCCCGGCTTCTGCCGCCAGTGCGATCTGGTGGTAGCGCCCTCCCCCAGCCTGGCGAAACTGCTGCGCGGATATGGAGTGGATGCGCCCATCGAAATCGTGCCCAACGGAGTGGATCTGAGTGGGCTCCGCGATTCCGGGCGAGAATTTCAGCGCGCGGCTCTGGATCTCGACGCCCACGACCGCGTGCTGATTTACGTGGGGCGTCTGGGCCCGGAGAAGAACCTGACCTTGCTGCTGCGCGCCTTCGCCGGGGCGCAAGCAGCCGTGGAGAACCTGCGGCTCATCATTGTAGGAGAGGGCGTGGAGAACGACAATTTGCGCGACTGGTGCAAGCGCGGCGGCATCAGCGAGCAGGTGCGCTTCATCGGAAAAGTCGCCTACCCGGCGGTCGCAGATTATCTGCAACTGGCAGATGCCTTCATCACTCCGTCGGTATCCGAGGTGCACCCGCTTTCCATCATTGAGGGCATGGCGGTGGGCCTTCCGGCAATTGGCATCCAGTCTCCCGGCGTAGCCGACATTGTCGAGGACGGCGTCAACGGCATGTTGTGCCGCAACGACCTTGCCGATTTCACCGCCCGCACGGTGCGTTTGCTGCTGGACGACGCCCTGCGCGCACGCCTTGCAGCCGGCGCCGCAGAGAGCGCCGGGAAATATGACATCAGGCACACCGCCGCCCAATTGCTGCAACAGTACCAGAAGCTCAGAAATGATAAAGCGCGCGCAACTATCGCCGTGCGGCCGGAGAGATAGACCTGATTTCGCGGCAGGGAAGCCAGTGGGTTTTCGTGGAAGTGCGCACCCATCGCGGCCGCCGCTTCGGCACACCTGAGGAAAGCGTCACGCCCGCGAAACAAGCGAGGCTCATCGCTTGCGCGGAACACTATCTCGATGAACATAATCTTCGCGCAGTGCCCTGGCACATCGACGTAATGGCCATCGAGATGACGCCGGAAGGCAAACTGCTGCGCACCGAGCAATTGGAAGACGCCATTGGACGCTGACCGCGAGAGTACGCCGTGAATAACAACCGCTCGACAGAGAACAAGATTGCGCGCCGCGGCGCCTTCACGCTGCTGGCGGCGGTCGCGCTTGCTGCCGCATTCCTCTCCGGCTACGGCACGCGCTTCATGCAGGGGCGTGATCAACCCGGCGGCTTTGCGCTCTTATCGCAAGCGCGCGGCATTGTGCAGGAGAATTTCTACGGCGAGATGCCGGGCGACACCCAGTTTGAGTACGGCATGATCCGCGGCATGTTGGCCGCGTTGGATGACCCTTACACCACCTTCAGTGAGCCGCGCGAGGCCGAACTGGACGCCGACCGCCTTTCCGGTAGTTTCGGCGGGATAGGCGCGCGCATCAGCAAGAACGAGGATGGGCAATTCATCCTGACGCCTTTGGAGAATCATGCGGCCATCCGCGCGGGTATTCTAGCAGGCGATGAGCTGCTGGCCATCGATGGTGACCAGGTCTCCGCCGAGAGAACGTTGGATGAAGTGGTGGCGCAGATTCGGGGCGAAATCAGCGCCCGCGTCACCCTCACCATCCGCAGCGACGGCGCAGCGCCGCGCGACGTGACCATCACCCGCGCGCAGATTGAGCTGCCCTCGGTCAGTTGGCGTCCGCTGGAGCAAGACGCCACAATCGGCGTGTTGGATATCGAGCGCTTCAGCGACCGCACCGCCGGCGAAGCGGAAGCAGGCATTGAAGCGCTACTCGAGGCCGGTGTCACGCGCCTGATCCTGGACTTGCGCGGAAACGGCGGCGGATTGCTGCAGGCGAGCGTGGATGTGGCCGACCTCTTTCTGGACGGCGGAATGATTGTGTATCAGGCCAGTCAGGATGAGGCTGAGGAGAGCTTTCACGCGGGCAGCCGGGGAGTGGCGCAGCATATTCCGCTGGCCGTGCTGGTGGACAGCGGCTCCGCCAGCGCCGCCGAGATTGTGGCCAGTGCGCTGCAAGACCGCGGTCGCGCGGCGCTGATCGGCAACAAAACCTTCGGCAAAGGCTCGGTGCAATTAATTTTCAGCCTCGCCGACGATTCCAGCCTGCATGTGACCAACGCGCGCTGGTTCACGCCCGACCGGCGCCCGCTCGACCGCGAGGGCCTCACTCCGGACATCCCGGTCGAGCCCGCCGCGCAGGTGACCGAAAATGACCCGGTGCTCGCGCGCGCCGTGGCTTTTTTGAACGAGCACCCATGAGAAGCGGCGTGCACCCATTCTCGGCGATGGCAGTGACGGTCGCGAATCGCGGCCGCTGAGAGCCATGGAATCCATCAAAATCCTTGCCCAGAACCGCAAAGCCCGGCGCGACTACTTTCTGCTCGAAACGTTCGAGGCTGGGCTGGCACTGCAGGGCAGCGAGATTAAATCGGCGCGGGCCGGGAGGGTGCAATTGCGGGAGGCCTATGTCGGCCGCAAAGGCGACGAGCTGTGGCTGCAGAACGCGCACATTGC
>CAJWGI010000180.1 GCA_913031335.1 uncultured Anaerolineales bacterium
CGAAATAGCTGCGCGCTGCATCACGTTGATGGCGCCTAGCAAAACCTTCAACCTGGCTGGGCTAAGCTGTGGCTATGCCATCATTCAGAATCCGGCACTGCTAGAACAGGTGCGCAAAGCCGCGGCCGGCATCATTCCACGCGTCAACGTGATGGGGTTCGCCGGCGCTCTGGCGGCCTTTCAGCATGGCACGCAGTGGCTAAGCGAATTACTGCCTTACCTTGCCTCCAACCGTGATTATGTGATTGAGTTTCTGCGCGAACACATGCCCGCCATCAAGGCCACCCGCCCGGAAGCGACCTATCTGATGTGGCTGGACTGCAGCCGGAGCGCAATCCCAGGGAACCCACACGAGTTTTTCCTGCAGAAAGCCAAGGTCGCCTTAAACGACGGTGCGATGTTCGGGCCCGGCGGCGAGGGTTTTGTGCGCCTAAACCTTGCCTGTTCGCGCGCCACTCTTGCTGAAGCACTGCAGCGCATGAGTGCCGCTCTGGCCGCGCTCTAACGCGCAGCTGTCTCACAGCCAGATTGCAGAAGCGGCATCGTACAGAAAGCGGCCGCCCATCAACAGTAGAAACACCCCGCTCACCAGAAACACCCCGCGCTGAAACGCGTGCCCAAAAAACTGGCTGCCCTTGAAGGCAAGCGCAGAGAGAAAGGACAGCCAGCCCAGATCGCAGAGCCAGTGCAAAACCCCAAAAAGCACAAAACCGGCCAACCCGAACGCAACTGACCGCATCAGTAGAGTCGCGCCCACTGTGACCCACCAGATGAAGAAATATGGGTTTGCAGCCGTCAGCACGATGCCCGCCAGCAGCGGGGATTGCGCGGATGGATTCTCCCAATCACCGCTTTGCTCGCGACCGCGGATCATGCCGACGCCCATCCACAGCAGCACCAGCCCTCCGGCAGCGCCAATAGCCGCCCGCGCCGCGGGCACTTCCAACAGCGCGCCGAAGCCATAATACAGTGCCACCATTAGCGGGAATTCGACCACGCCGTGCCCAAGCGCCACCACCGCTCCGGAGCGCGCCGCGCGGCTACCGTGGCTGACCGTCACCGCAGTGAGAGCACCAGGCGCCATCACGCCCGAAAGGGAGATGCCCACGCTTTGCAGCACAAACAGGAATAAGCTCACTGCAACATGCCGGGACGCAGCACCACGCACCCAAGGCTTGGCCGCATCAGTGAAACACGTCCCGCACATGCGTGGAATTGAGATTCAATAATCGCACGCGCAGCCGCGCCGGTGTATGTGATTGAGAGCGCTCTGACTGTAATCATGGTTGCGTCTCCAGTCAGCTGAAATAGTACCACGTTCCCCGCCGGCGCGGCCCATGGTGTATGATTGCGAGCGCATCCCTTCATTCTCGCCTAGGATCACGCTCGTGGCCAAAATTGATTTCAAAAAAGAGTGGCGGCATTTATATCGACCCTCAGCCAAAGATGTGTCGGAGGTGGAAGTGCCTGCGCTGAACTACCTGATGATTGATGGCCACGGTGATCCCAACACTGCTCCGGAATATCAGCTGGCAATCGAGGCGCTCTATTCTCTGGCCTACAAAGCGAAATTCATCGCCAAGAAACGGTCCGGTCTTGACTATGTCGTGCCGCCGCTGGAGGGCCTGTGGTGGGCCGCCGACATGGCTGCATTTTCCACGCAGGACAAAAGCGCGTGGCAGTGGACAATGATGATCATGCAGCCGGACGGGGTCAACGCAGAGGTGATTGCACAGGCGACCGCAGAGGTGGAGCAGAAAAAGAACCTGCCCACGATCTCACAGATCCGCATAGAGTCACTCGACGAGGGTCACGCGCTGCAAATAATGCACATCGGACCATACGCGGAGGAGGCCGAGACCATCGCGCGCATGCACGCCTTCGCAGCAGACAATGGTTACGCACTGGTCGGCAAACACCACGAGATTTATCTGAGCGACCCGCGAAAAGTGGCGCCACAAAAACTGCGGACTGTGTTGCGCCAGCCGGTTGAAGCGGAGTAAATCCTACGCGCTAACCTCGGCGGGCTCGCCGTCCCCGGGAACGGCGACCACCACGCTCATCTTCGGGAGGTCGGTTGGCGCGCAACCAGCGCCCGCAGTTCTTATCATGGCCCATCATAACATCGGCCGCACGGATGGCAAAACTCAGGCTCTCTTCCAGAGGGTTGGTGATGGCACAGGTCATGCCGGCCGCGATTGCCATGGGCACAAACGCCGCGTTTAGCGCGTGCCGGTTTGGCAGCCCAAAAGAGATATTAGATGCCCCGCATACAGTGTTGACGCCCAGCTCCTCACGCACCCGTCGCACTATTGCGAACAGGGCAGCGCCGGCATCGTTCACGGCGGCGACCGGCATTGCCAGCGGGTCGATGATTACGTCATTGCGCGGGATACCAAATGACGCCGCGCGTTCAACGATTTTTTTGCGACTTCAAAACGCGCATCTGGGTCACATGAGATTCCGGTCTCGTCGTTCGAAATCCCTATCACAGCCGCGCCGTGTTCGGCGACCAGCGGAAGCACCGCTTGCAACCGTTCCTCCTCACCGGTCACTGAGTTGACCAGCGCCTTTCCCTGATAGGTTGACAACCCGGCCTCAAGCGCCGGCACCATCGAGGAATCAATGCATAATGGCAAATCCAGCAGCGATTGCAGCAGCCGCAGGGCATCGGCAAGCAGCGCGGCCTCATCGCTCATCGGCACGCCACAGTTCACATCCAGCATGTGCGCGCCAGCTCGTGCCTGCGCAAACGCATCTTTTTCCACGCGCGAGAAATCACCCACGGCCAATTCCTCCGAGAGTTTCTTGCGCCCGGTCGGGTTAATGCGCTCGCCTATGAGAACGAATGGGCGCTCAGGCCCGATGCGAACTTCGCGTGTCGAGGAGGATACGATAGTTTCATCCATAATGTGATGCCTCTGCAACTGTAATTAGCGCGTGTGAAGTGATGTCGCCGCCATCCGCCGGGTCTGCTCTCTACCCTTTCTGCCGCGTCCACCCCGTGGCAGCAGTCCAGACTCTTGGATGATCTCGGCCACCAATTCCTCCTGGCGATACGCCATCACATGCACCCCGCTGACGCCTGGGATTTCACGCACCTGCTGAATAATATCCACGCACAGACGCTTTCCCTCAGCGGCCTGCCTATCTGCGGGAACCCCTTTCAGGCGCGCAATGACGGCATCGGGGATGTGCACGCCGGGCACATTCGTACGCATCCATTCCCCAGCGCGGGCGGACCGGATTGGGCCCACTCCGACCAGAATGAAAACCTTTTCCGCGAGCCCAAGGTCGCGAACGGCCTGCATGAACTGCTGCAAGCATGGCACATCGAAGCAATACTGGGTCTGGATGAAGTCAGCGCCGGAACGCACTTTCTTTGCCAGTCTGTGTGGCCGAAAATCGAACGGAGGTACGAACGGGTTTGCGGCGGCACCGAGAAAAAAACGCGGCGGCACGTCCAGTTCGCGGCCGCTCATAAAGCAACTCTGTTCGCACATGCTCCGCGCGGTTTTGAGAAGCGTGACCGAATCCAGATCAAACACAGGCTTTGCATCCGGGTGATCGCCGGTCTGCACCCCATCGCCGGTGAGACAGAGTACATTTCGCACCCCCATCGCGGCCGCACCCAGCAAATCACCCTGTACGGCAATCCGGTTCCTGTCACGGCACGAGACCTGCATAACCGGCTCATAACCTGCGCGAGTGAGAAGCGCACACACGCCGACGGAGGACATGTGCACGTGCGCGCCAGAGGCGTCAGTCGCGTTGATGCCATCGCACACTTCCGCGAGCACGA
>CAJWGI010000181.1 GCA_913031335.1 uncultured Anaerolineales bacterium
CTCCATCCCCGCCGGTTTGCACTACGACATAGCGGCAAACGCGATCCTGGTGGAAGACATCGCTCTGCGCGGATACCGCCCGGCGTTCATCAGCGCTTACACCGGCAAGGAGGTGCTTTTCTTTTATAGCGCCGCCGCGCTCTTCAGGCTAATTGGCTCCTCGGTTTTTGCATTGCGCGCGACCGCCGCGTTCTGGGGAGTGCTGACCATCCCAATCACTTTTTTCGCCCTGCGGCAGCTGCTGCGTCACCAGCGGCATTCGCGCTGGCTGGCTGGCTTCGGCGCAGCCATGCTGGCGTTTTCTTTTGCGCATCTGGTCTGGTCACGCTTCGGCCTGCGCGCAATCACGCAGCCAGCGGTTCAGGCAATGGCGGTGGGTTTTATTTTCCGCGCGCTGCGTGCGGGGCGAACGCGCGATTTCTGGCTGGCCGGACTATTCACCGGCCTGAGCGCGCACACCTATCTGGCCGCCCGCGCACTGCCGCTGGCGCTGGCCGCGGGCGCACTGCCGCTACTGCGCTCGCGCTGGCGGGCGAGGCGGTCACAGCAGCTGCCCTCGGGCGCGCAGCTACTTGGCTTCTTGCTGGCGGCCGGTGTCGTAGTCACGCCGCTCACGCTCCACTTTTGGGCCCACCCGCAAGAGTTCTTCACCCGCATCGCTCAGGTCGCTCCACGCGCCTCAGAAGCGGCGCTGCTCTGGCGCGGCGTGGCTGGCGCGCTGGGCATGCTTTTCTTTTCCGGAGAGCCATACCATCGCTTCAACATCCCAGGCAAAGCGCTGCTCGGGCCGCTGCTGGGGACGCTGTTCGTGCTCGGTTTCGCCCTCACCGCATGGCGGCTGCTGCGGCCGCGCGGAGAGAGCACCGCTGATAGACCCATGAATCGCGCCGCCGAGTGGATTTTGCTGGCCTGGATACCGGTCTTCCTGCTCCCCACCGCCCTGGCCGTGCACGAGGTTTCCCCCTCGAACGTGCGCGCCTTCGGGCTATTTCCATTGCTATTCGCTTTCCCGGCGCGGGGGCTGCTGGTCGTGCTCGACCGGTTTTCAGCGCGACGCGCCGTATGGAAGCACCGCTTTTCAATTGCTCTCACAACGCTAGCTGCCCTCACCTTCGTTTTCGCAGCACGCGATTATTTCTCCATTTGGGCAAGATTGAAGACGCAGCATCTCGCCAACGATGGTGACCTCGCGCGCGCGGCGCAATTCCTGAACGCCCGTGACCTGAGCGGAAGCAACGTGTACGTGAGCGCGATTCATCACCGGCACCCGACGATGGCTTATCTCGCGGATGACTATGAGCGCATCCGCTGGCTGCGCGGCGCGCAGGCGCTGGCTATCCCGGCCGACGGGCCGGCCCTGTATCTGTTCCCGCAATCAGCGCCCGCTCCCGCCGAGTGGCTCATTGGATGGGAGGCGGTGCTGGCAGCCGCGCCGCTCGACCCGGTGGGAAAGGTGGATTTCCGCGCGTACCAGTTCGCCCGCGCGGACGCCGTTCCGCAGCCCGAGTTCCAGCGCGCGTACGCGAACTTCGGTCACATCGCCGAACTGACCGGGTTCCGCGTTGTGACAGCGCGCGCCGCGCAGCCGCTGCTAGCCGACCTGCAGTTGCACGTGCTCAACCCGCCCAACCGCGGCGACTATCGCCTGGTGGCCGACCTAGTGGATGCCTGGGGCTATCCATGGGCGCAGGCCTTTAACGAGAGTTTCCCCGCCGAGCAGTGGCGCGTGGGCGACAGCATCATCGCGCGCATGGAAATTCCGCTCCCCACCGGAATCCCGCCGGGGGAATACCGTCTGGCAGTCACGCTCTATTCCCCCGGAAGCCGCCAGAATCTGCCCGCACTGGACGCTGATGGCCGCACCGCGGCCGCTGCACTCGTCGGCCCGCTGCAGTTGGCGCGCGCCACCGAACCGGGCGCGCTACCCGCCCCGGAGCACAATGCTTCGGCGCGGTTCGGCGATATAAAATTGTTGGGGTACGATCTGCCGCTGCGCGCCCTGCGCCCGGGCGAGATGCTCCCGCTGGCGCTTTACTGGCAGGCCGGCGACGCCCCCTCGGAAGATTACATCATCAGCCTGATGCTTGGCGAAACCACGCTCGATTTATCCGCGCCGGTGCGCGGAAGCTACCCCACCGATCGGTGGGAAGCTAGCGAGGTGGTCATCGACCGCCGCAATCCGCGACTGCCGCGCAGCTTCCCTTCCGGCGAGAGCGCGCTGCGCCTTTCCGTGGCCATAGCCGGGCGCGAATTGGGTGGTTTTGCGCTCGGTGAAATTGCGATTGAACGAATCGAACGGCAGTGGGCAGCGCCCGCTGCGCAGTACGCGACCGATTTCACCATCGGTGAGACCTTCCGGCTGATGGGTTACGACCTGACGCCGGGACCTCCGCTCACCGTTCAGCTGCACTGGCAGAGCATCGCCGTGAGCGACAGCGACTTCACCGTGTTCGTGCACGCGCTCAACCAGCAGGAGGCTCTGAGCGCTCAGAGCGATAGCCAGCCGGTGGGCAGCGTTTACCCAACCAGCCTTTGGATGCAATCTGAATTCGTCGCCGATAGCCACACTCTCACGCTTCCGCCCGGCGAATACTCGCTGGCGCTAGGTATGTACTTGCCGGCGACAGGCGAACGCCTCTTGCTGCGCGGCGGCGAGGACGCCATCCGCCTCCCCGCCGTAACAGTTCCCTGACGCGGCCGGTCACACGCCGTTCGTGCCAGACAAAGAATCTGCTACAATCTCACCCACATAATGAGAGAGTGGTATTGATGACAGCCAGACACCAACCGCGTGACCCGCGCCACGCCCCCGAAAAAAGACCGGGCGCAACGCGATGGATTGTCACCGCAGTGGCGGCGCTGGGGCTGCTGGCGCTGCTGTTTTCGCTATCGCGACTAAGTACCAAAACATCACCACAGGAGCTATCCTCAATGCCGCAGATGCAATGGTCAAGCTCGCCGGAAATGGCAATCGACCCGACAAAAAACTACCGCGCCACGCTGCAGACTGAAAAAGGCGACATCGAGTTGCAACTCTTCGCCGCCGAAGCGCCGCTCACAGTCAACAACTTTGTTTTTCTCGCCCGCCAGGGCTACTATGACGGCGTGACCTTTCACCGCGTCATTCCCGATTTCATGGTGCAGGGCGGCGACCCGACCGGGACGGGCGCAGGCGGACCAGGCTACACTTTCGCGGACGAAGTGGACAGCGGCCTCGCGTTTGACCGACCCGGCCTCCTGGCCATGGCGAACGCCGGCCCTGGCACCAACGGCAGCCAGTTCTTCATCACTTATACGCCCACCCCACATCTGAACGGCAAGCACACCATTTTCGGAGAGGTGCTGCAAGGAATGGATGTCGCTCTCGCCATCCCGCCGCGCAACCCGCAGAGCGCCAGCGAGCCTGGAGTGGCCATAGAATCAGTGACCATTAGAGAGGATTAAGACGGTCATACTCTACCCCGCTGCAATCGCGTTGATTGTGCCCCGGAGGCTGTGACTCGCCCCCAGATGAAAACTACGGTTGTGTTACCGACCTACAACGAGGCCCAAAACATAGGGGTTATGACGGCTGCGCTGCTGGAACTCCCGCTCAGCGACCTTGCTATCTTGATTGTGGACGATGACTCCCCGGACGGCACCGGGCAGCTCGCAGACGGGCTGGCTGCCGGCCAGCCCGAGCGCGTGCAGGTTCTCCATAGGGTCAATAAAAGAGGCCTCGGGAGCGCCTACGTGGAGGGTTTCAATCATGCGTTGCAGGCTGGCGCGCAGGTTATTATTCAGATGGACGCCGAT
>CAJWGI010000182.1 GCA_913031335.1 uncultured Anaerolineales bacterium
TTCAGCGCGATGGCCGCTGGCCTCTGGGTCTATCATCGCGCGCGCCTGCGCGAGGATGGTGAGCGGGAAGAGGCCGAGCAGCGCGAGCAGGCCGCCGATGTGCGCGTGGCGATCCTGACGCCCGGAGACGAGGAATTGGGCGCGGCGCTTGATTCCGTGCTGCGCGAAGAAATGCCGGGATTGAGAATCGAGCGCGCCGAAAGTGCGGACGCGATTGCGGAGTTGTCGCCGGAAGACGTGGTCGTGGCCCCCGGCGATGCGGCCGGAATGGTGACTGATAGCCCCGCCCGCAAGCTGCTGCTGCCGCTGCCGCGGCCGGGCTGGGACTGGGTTGGCGCACCGCTGCGGACGGAGGAAGCCGCGATAAAAGAGACGGCGCAGGCGCTGCGGCAGCTCATCGCGGGGGAGGGCATGCGGCCGCGCGGGCGACTGGGCGGCGGCGCGAGGATTGCGCTGGCCATCGGCGCCTTGCTGCTGCTGGCGATGTTCGTCGTGCCGCTTATCATGTCCATTGTCGGCGCCGATTAGCGCTGGCGTACACTTTCATTATCGGGGTGAGAACATGAGCGAAAGCGTTGGTTTTATCGGGCTGGGCATTATGGGCCACGGCATGGCGCACAACCTGCTGCGCGCCGGCTTCGAGCTTAGCGTGTGGAACCGCACCGCCAGTCGCATGGATGAACTTGTGGCCTCCGGGGCCAGCGCCGCAGACAGCCCCGCCGGACTTGCTTCCCAGTGCGACATTGTCATCGTGTGCGTAAGCGACACGCCCGACGTGCAGACGGTTGTTCTGGGCGAAAACGGGGTCATTCACGGGGCGCGGAGCGGCGCGCTGCTGATTGATGCCAGCACCATCAGCCCACGCGCCACGCGCGAAATTGCCGAGCAGCTGGCGCAGCGCGGGCTGCACATGCTAGATGCGCCCATCAGCGGTGGCAGCGAGGGGGCCGCCAAGGGTACCCTCAGCATCATGGTCGGGGGTGAGAGCGCTCAGGTGCAGCGCGCCATGCCGGTCTTGCGCGCCATGGGCGAAAATATCACGCATGTCGGCGGCGCCGGCGCAGGCCAGATGGTCAAACTGGTCAACCAGATTTTGGTGGTGGGGAATGCACTTGCCATGTGCGAGGCGTTCGTTTTCGCGCAGGCTGGCGGCCTTGATCTGGAAAAGACACTCGCCGCGGTGAGCGGTGGCGCGGCCGGAAGCTGGATGTTGAGCATGCGCGGTCCGCAGATTCTGGAACGCGACTGGAGCCCCGGTTTCACCATTGATCTGCAGCAAAAGGACGTACGCCTGGCGCTGGCGGCTGCCGATGAGCTGGGCGTGCCGGTGCCGGTCACAAGCATGGCATTTCATTACTATCGCGCGTTGCAGGCGCAGGGTCTCGGGAGCGAGGGCAACCATGCGCTCATCAAGGCCATGGAACGACTGGCCGGAATTGAAGTGCGCGCCGGTCAATAGCGGCGCGTTGCGCCGGGCCTTCCCGGCATGAGCAGCTAACATGTACGCCATTCAAATTCAATCTGACGCGGAGCGCACGCTGCTCTGGCAACCGGCGCCGGACCCGGTCTGCAGGGCCGGGGAGGTACTGGTGGACGTGCACGCGGCCGCGCTGAACCGTGCCGACCTTTTCCAGCGCGCGGGGAAATACCCGCCCCCGCCGGGTGCTTCGGAGATTCTGGGGCTGGAAATTGCCGGTGAAATCTCGGCGTTGGGCGAGGAGGTGAGAGAGCACCAGACCGGTGAGCGCGTGTGCGCGTTGCTGCCTGGGGGTGGTTACGCCGAGCGCGCCGCCGTGCCCGCCGAGATGCTCATGCCCGTCCCGGAGGGATGGGATTTTCAGCAGGCCGCCGCTGTGCCGGAGTGCTTCCTGACCGGTTTCGTCAACTTCTACATGGAGGCTGAGCTGCAGCCGGGCGAGACCGTGCTCGTTCATGGCGGCGCAAGCGGGGTGGGCACGGCTGCCATCCAGTTGGCGCGCGCCAGCGGCAACCCGGTTTTCGTCACTGCCGGCAGCTCGCAAAAGGTGGCGCGCTGCGAGGAACTTGGCGCGGAGTTGGCCATCAATTATCGTGAGCACGACTTCGTCGAACGCGTGCTGGCGCACTCCGGGGGCGCGGGCGTGGACGTGATTCTGGACATCGTCGGTGGCGATTACCTGCAGCGCAACCTGAAATTGCTCAAGGCGAAAGGGCGTCTGGTGTTCATCAGCACGCTGGGCGGGGCGCGCGCCGAAATCGACCTGCGCGTGCTCATGGGCCGGCGCGCGCGCATCATCGGCTCCGTGTTGCGCAGCCGCACGCTTGCCGAAAAGATCGAGATAAAGCAGCGTTTCATGCAGCGCTTCTGGCGGCTCTTCCTCGAGGGGCAATTGCGCCCGGTGATTGACTCCGTCTTCCCGATAGAGCAGGCCGGGGAGGCGCATCAACGCATGACCGCAAACAGGAACATCGGTAAGATTGTGTTGAAGGTACGATGACTGAAGAGTGGAGGTCAAGCCGTCAAGCCCTGTTCGTTGTTCCACTTCTGCTGCTGGCATTCGCCCTGCGCGTACATGGATTGGAGCACCACAACATATGGGGCGACGAGGCCTTTAGCATCGCGTTAGGAAAACAGCCGCTGGCGCAAGTGGTCGATCCTGACCAGGAAACCAACCCGCCTCTATATCACATACTGTTGCATTTTTGGCTAGCAATGGTGGGCGACAGCGTCCTTGCCGTCCGGTATCTGTCGGTCATCCCCGGAATGCTGCTTGTACCCTTGACGCATGTAATCGGTCAGCGTCTCTTCGGACGTTCAGGGGCTGCGCTCGCAGCCATACTGACCGCATTCTCATCCTTCGCCATCTACTACAGTCAAGAAACGCGCATGTACGCTTGGGTCGCCGCCTTCAGTACGTTGTCGGTATACGCCTCGCTGCGGCTGCAACGCCAATCGTCGCCGAGAATTAAATGGAGCGCGGTTTTTCTCGCATCTATGCTGGCAGCCGCCTTCACCCATTACTACGCTTTCCTGGTGATGCTCGCTGAGAACCTATTCATGATCTGGAGAAAACACCACCAGCGTCGCTGGTTACGCAGGTGGCTCGGGCTGCAAGTAGTCGCAGGGATGGCCTTCTTACCCTGGGCGCTGGCCCACACAGATTTCATTAGCGCAAAGGCCAGCGCTCGCTGGGACGCGCTCGGAGCGGGCGGACTGGACGCAGTCTGGGCGGGTACGCTGGCGGCTTTTGGGGCCGGAGAGACGGTGTCGCCGCTCGGGCGCTGGCTGGGCATCGCGCTGCTGGTTCCGCTGGCGATTGGCCTGCGCAGGGCGCTGCAGCGCTCGCGCCGGGAGCGTGTGCTCGCGTACTGGCTTTTCGTGCCGCTGGCGGGCGCGTGGCTGCTGGGGCCGCTGATGCCCTTTTTCTTTCCGCGCTATCTCTTCGTTGCGCTGCCGGCCTATTTGCTCTTGCTCGCGGCTGGGCTTCGCGCCAGCGCGCGGCCGCTGGCCGTATTCTGGCTGCTGCTGGCGCTGCTCGCCAACGGGCGCTCGCTGCGCAGCTATTACTCCGATTCGAATTACGCGAAGGGCGGTTACGGCGATCTGATGGCCTACGTGCAGGAGCATCGTCGGCCGGGCGACGTGCTGCTATTGCAAAACGGTGCACAAGCGGCGCTGTACGATTATTACGGGCAAACCGAGCCGCGCGCCTACAACATGCCGCCGTGGGACGATGCGCAGATGCAGCCGCTGCTGCAATCGGTGAGCGCGCAGCACGAGCGCATCTGGTTGCTGATGTACGGCGACCCTGTCG
>CAJWGI010000183.1 GCA_913031335.1 uncultured Anaerolineales bacterium
TGGTGTTTATGTATTGGTTGGTTAACTCGCGCTTTGGGCTGTTCTTCCGGGCCATCCGGGAGGATGAGGAAGCGGCGGCCGCAATGGGTGTGCATGTAGTGCGTTACAGGGTCATGGTGTTCACAATCACTTCTATGATTGCCGGTTTGGCAGGAGCAGTCGAGGCGCACTATGTTGAAATTATCACGCCCAATATCTTCTTGGTGCTTCAGATGAGCATCGTTATTGCTATGGCTGTTATAGGGGGATTGGAGAGCTTAATTGCAGCCGCGTTCGGAGCGATTATCATCCATTTCGCTCTAGAGCTGCTTCGCCCCGTTGGCAACTGGAGAATGGTTGTGTTTGGGCTGCTCTTGATGCTAACCTTGCGCTTTTTCCAGAACGGTTTGCTTCACCCCTTGCTACAACGCATGTTTCGCCAGCGGGTACTGGCTGAAACAGTTGCCAAACGACAGGTTCCATCGGAAGGCTAGGCAAGGTTATTCATCATAGAGGTTTGTCCGAGTGAAACTAGAACTCAGAGATGTGAGTAAATATTTCGGTGGCTTGAAAGCTGTCGATAACGTACACGTGACTATCGACAAACCAGAATTGATCGGTCTGATTGGTCCTAACGGTGCTGGCAAGACGACGTTGGCCAATTTAATCGATGGGGTCCACAAACCTACAACTGGTTCTATATGGCTGAACGGGGCAAGAATTGATGGTTTGCCGCCCTATCTCATTGCCCAGCGTGGCTTAGGGCGAACCTTCCAGGTGACGCGCGCATTCCGGCGCATGACGGTGATGGAGAACATGCTTGTGCCTGCCATGGCGGTGCGTCCTAATGCAGAAAAAAGGGATGTGGAGGAGAAAGCATGCAAGATTCTCGAGCTACTCACCATCGAGCACCTGAGGAACGAATTGGGTCGCGGGTTGTCTGGCGGCCAGCAGAAGCTGCTTGAGTTGGGCCGCCTGCTGATGCTGGATCCCCAGATCATCATTCTTGATGAGCCATTTGCTGGAGTACACCCGAAGCTGCAGGAGACAATCCATGGCTACATAGGCCAAGTCCGCTCTCAAGGTAAGGCAATCATCCTGATAAGTCATGACATGGATTCTATTTTTTCGTTGAGCGAGCGGTTGATAGTGTTGCACAACGGAGCAATCATAGCCGATGGCTTGCCGAATGAGGTAAAAAAAGAATCGGTCGTGATTGAGGCTTATCTGGGCAAGGAGGAAGGGGAAGGGGACGATGCTTGAGGTCCGCGACCTGTACGCCGGCTACTACCGTGACCTGAATATCCTTCAGGGAGTGAATCTGACTGTCGAAAAAGGGAAAATGACTGCCGTGTTGGGAGCGAACGGCGTAGGGAAGTCTACTCTCTTGAAAGCCGTGTATGGTTTTATAAAACCAAACCAAGGGCAAGTGCTTCTAGATGGTACTGATGTAGTTGGCACGCCCACTCACAGATTGATTAACTTAGGCGTTTCATATATCCCGCAGCAGACCGGCATCTTTAAGGAGATGTCCGTGGAGGAGAACCTAATGTTGGGAGCATGGACCTTCCAGCGCGACAAAGTGCGTATCCAACTCAAGATGGAGGAGAACTATGAGCTCTTCCCAGCGCTGAGAGAGAAACGTAAGCAGCGGGCAGGTCTTCTTTCTGGTGGACAGCAGCGTATGGTCGAGGTGGGACGTACATTGATGACCGATCCTAAACTAATCTTGGTGGATGAGCCTACGGCGGGGCTAGCTAAGCTGCTGTCCAGGGAGGTTTACCAGATGTTGGTGGATCTGCGCGATAGAGCGGGACTGACCATTATGCTGGTCGATCAGGAAATCCGACAGGCGCTCAAGATTGCTGATCATGTCTACGTGCTGGAATTAGGCCGCAACAAGTTTGAAGGGCCTGCGAGCGAATTCACCGATATGGAGAAGGCGCTGTGGGTATAGGTAAACTCTGCGCATCCGAATAGAAGATGTCTTGCCCGATTGAGCTGCTTGCCGCTATGAAAGGCGCGGCATTCATGCAGTGGCGCAGGCGGCGGTGGAGGCTACCGAAAAAGCGGTGGTCAACAGCCTGACGGCGGCCGAGACTGTGGTTGGGTGCGATGGAAATGTGTCGCGCGCTCTGCCCGTCGAGCGGATGCAAGATGGGCTGCGCCAGGGCCTCGGCGGAACTGCGGCTTAGTCCCAAGGATTGACAATGCCTGACGAAAAGCCCGTATCGCCAGCGGATGTGCGCCGCAAGGACCGCGCGAAGGATGATGCCTGGATTCGGCAGTTCCTGCAGCGAGCGCCCTTCGGGGTGCTGGCGACCGTATCGGAGGGGCAGCCTTTCGTCAACAGTAATCTCTTCGTGTACGCTGAGGCGGCGCACGCGATTTACGTGCACACCGCGCGCGTCGGGCGCACGCCCGCCAACATCGAGCGCGAAGAACGCGTGTGCTTCAGCGTCAGCGAGATGGGGCGGCTGCTGCCGGCCGAGCACGCTCTGAAGTTCAGCGTGGAATACGCCGGCGTGACCGTCTTCGGGCGCGCGCGCGTGCTCAGTGACGCTGCAGAAACACGGCACGGGCTGCAACTGCTGCTCGATAAATATTTCCCGCACCTGCGCCCGGGCAGAGATTACCGCGCCATCACGGATGATGAACTGGCGCGCACCGCTGTGTATCGCATCGAGATTGAGCATTGGAGCGGGAAGGCCAAAGCGGAGCGGGCTGATTTCTCGGGCGCTTTCCACTACCCGGTTCAACCGGGAGAGTGAGATTGTGGCTTCCGTGGGAAAGCAGTGGGCGGTGCGTCAGGTGAGCGCCGGTTGGCCGTCAAGTTGCCGCGACCGGAATGGGGTATGCTTTGAGCGTACCTCGACAGGGTTCATCTACATCTTCTCCTCCTTCAGTCAGACGCGAGTCCTCCTCCTGCTCGCGTCTACTGTTTAACGGCCAGCGCTGAGCAGCAAATATAGCCCCAACGCGCCGCTCTCCCCGTCACTGCGGAAACTTTCATCCACGTGGAAACCGGCGCGTATGCAAAGCGCGTTTAGCTCGTCGGCTGCAAAGTGGTGCACATAGCGCAGACCGTGGCCGCCGCGGCGCCAGTCCAGCAGGTAATCGCCGGGATCCACTGCGGCCTGCGGCAGGCCAATCTGCTCCCAGGGCACAATCTTACGCCGCAAGCGCGGCAGTTGTAGGAATTGCCAGACCGAGAGCGCGCAACGCCCGGCGGGCTGCAGCGCGGCGTTGATTTCGCGCAGCAGGCGCAAACGCCGGCGCGGACCGGGGATGTGGTGCAGCAACGAAAAGCAAACGGCTGCCGCCAAGCCCTTCGGCAACCGCGCAGCCCAGCCCGGGGATGCTAGGTTGGCGTGAATGAAATCGCAACGCGGCGACGTGGGCGCGCGGCGAAGTAACTGCCGGCTGAAATCCACGCCTACGTAGCGGATGCCGGGAGCAGAGCGGCGGCCTGCCGCCAGCACGCGCCCATCTCCACAACCGACATCGAGGAGTGAATGGTACGGTCGCAGCGCGGCGAGCGCGCGCATTATGCCGGGTTGCAGGCGGCTGCGCGAAGCAGAGAAATCGGCCGCGAACGCGTCGTAGAACTCGCGGTTTAACCGCAGCAGCTGGCGAGCGGTGGAGGTGCGCACGATTCTGGATTATACTGGCTGCCGTGCGCAACCCGAAGAACCACGCGGCGACGGACGTCAGCCGCTACGCCGAGCCGGTTCTGGAAATTATCCGCGAGCTGCAGGCGCAGCCCATGGATGGT
>CAJWGI010000184.1 GCA_913031335.1 uncultured Anaerolineales bacterium
TGTCTGCCCCCGATTAAACATGCAATCGAAGTGCTAGCGCGTAAGCGGTTGCGCTGAGGACTGGAAGCCCTGCGCGTCCGCGATGCCGCCCATGATTTCAGTGTAGGGCAACACCACATTGTCGCGGATAACGTCGTACGCCTGCCGCTGGAAGAGCGGGATGTACGGCCGTTTTTCAGCGAGCAACGCTTGCACCTGATGGTTCAGATCACGCGCACTGTCGAGGTCCGTCGATTGCTCGAACTCCTCCAACAGCGCGTCTAGCTCGTCATCCTTGATACCAGGTGTGTTGTATCCTCCCGGACAATCATTGCGACTGTGGAAGAAATCAACCGGGTGATCTGCATATGCTGTCAAGCCCCACCCCAGAATATACATGTCAAATGTACATTCCACGAAGACCGGATCGAGGATGGTGTTGAAACCGGTCAATTCGGATTCGACCGGAATACCCATCTCACGCATGTACTCGGAGATCCACTGATTGAAAGTCGCGCGCACCGGGTCGTATGCCGGGCCCGGGCCGAGGATGGTCAGTGCGGGAACATCGGAGCCATCGGGCATGGTCATGCCCTCGCCCGGTACTACATCCTGCAGATCGTCACTCCATTCCGGATCCTTGGACCAGGCATAACCGGCCTCCTTGAGCACCTCTTTTGCCATTTCGACGCGGTCGTTGCGGCTCATGCCCACATACGGCTTGGCTACATCTGCATTGTGCCAGAAACCATTTCCGGAGGGCACAACAGAATACATCGGCATCACCGAACCCTGCAGCACCGAATCGACAACGAATTCCTTATCGATGATGATGTCCGCCGCCTGGCGGAAAGCAGGGTCATTCATCGGAGGTTTGCGGAAGTTAAAGGCAAGATAGAACAGACCATTGTCCTGATTGGTGTAGGTCTTCAGGCCTTCACCACCAGCCGCCGCCTTTTCACGTAAGCCACGGGCGATACCGAGTGGATTGATGACATAATCGATATCACCATCTATCATGGCCAGAAAAGCAGCATCCTGCGAGCCGTAAATGCTCATTACCACATTGGGAGCAAACGGCCCTTCGGTAACCGTCAGTGTCGCATCGCCTGTCGCACCGCCATAAGCTTCCTGCACAGTGCCGTCAGCGTGTTCAGCGACCCAGCCGCCGCCGTCGTAAAGCGTCTCAACGGTTCCGGCGCCGGGATAGTTCGGATTAGGATCTTTCTGAACAAACGCACCTGGTTCTAACTTGGAGGTTACATAAGCGCCGGCGAACGGCTGACCAGTCGCATCGGCCTTATAAAGGAACTCACGAGCGTTTTGGAATGCCTCATCATACGAAGCCCAGGCCGCGCATGCATCTGCATCCGCATCGTCAGCTTCGCAATCCTCAGGCTTATCCGCCTCCGGCTTACTAGCATCAGCGATAAAAGCCGATGCTTCTGCCACCACAGGGCCCCAGAAATGCTCCGGGAGTACCGGCGCGAACGCGACACCAAACTGCCACTGTGATAACCCGGGCTGAGCGTTGAAGGTATATTTCAAACTATGATCATCCAGAGCTTCAACACTGGTGAGGATGTCGGGCTTTACTGCACTTACCCAGTTACCGGTCAGATCCAGGTCAAGAGCTGTATTGATGGTGAAGGCCACATCATTGGCGTCCACCGCCTCGCCATCACTCCAAGTCTGATTATCCAACAGCTCAGCAGTTACCGTCCAAGCATCACCGTCCTCCACTGCACTGGCCGGCAAACCCTTGGCGAGACCCGGAATCCAATCTAGGCGCTGCGATGAATAGCCAAAAACACTACCCATCACGTTGCTAATGGCGTACCCAGTCCACACGCTATTGTCAGGCCCATAATACGACCACGGGTTGAGCGTGATTGGATCCTCGTAGATGCCAATGCGGTAGGCGTCACAGCACTCGCCGCCGGCGGCTACCTCTTCCACTGGTGCGGCTTCGACCTCCACCTCGACGATTTTCTCGACGACCTTTTCGACTTCGACTTCGACTTCGACAATCTTCTCGACTTCAACCGGTACTTCGACCTCTTCACGCACCACCTGGGTGACCACCACCTCTTTTTCCACCTCAATCACCTGAGGCTGGCATGCAGCCAGCACCAGACCGGTGACCAGAAGCAGGCCGAATACTACAGAGAACTTCTTATGAGAATTCATGTGTTTTCCTCCTTACACAAATTGGTGAAACTGGTTCCTTGCTGCCACAGTAGGCAGCACTTCTTACAGCGAGATAACATCGGTTCTAATTAAAGTTGCGGTTGGGTACCTCCTTTTTCCAGCCGAGCCAGTGCCCGAACACATACATGAAACCACAGACGCCCACACGGAAGACAGGATTCATAAAGCAAATGGGCGAATTTGGGCTGCTCATTGTACCAGAAAGCACGGGAAACGCAAAATGCCCTTTCCTAGCGAGCGGCGCGCAGCTTTATGCCCAACCCCCATCCCCACCCGGCGAGCAGCGCCGCGAGTTCAAGCAGCCACCAGCTCAGCGCCAGCGGCAGAGCCACGCGCAACCAGCGCGCTGAATGCAGGTAGAAATATGCGTCTTCCGGGGCCAACACCCAGCGGCCACGCACCGCATGCACGTAGAACACATGACGCGTTTTTCGCGCAGCATCATAGAAAAGATAAGCCTCGTAGCCGCGGCTGGATTGCAGCCGCACAGTCATCTCCATCTGTGCCGCAGCGCCAAAATCGCGCGGGCGCCGCAGCCCCTGCAGCTCGGCCTGTAGCCCGAAATCGCCGCTGCGCAGCGCGCGCTCCAGCTCGGTGACCACTGCCCCGGGGGAGGCGTATCGCTGCCGGTATCGCTCTGTGAAATAATCCGCCCGATAGCGCTGCCGACTTTGCGCCAGCGCCAGCGCGACGAACAGCACGCTTGCGAACAGTGGCGCCAGCGCGGCCGGCAGCAGCCACTTGCCATGGCGTTGAAGCAGCGTCCTCATGGCAGCATCAAGCGTGCGCAGTGCACGAGCCGCAGGGCTCAAGGCCGCGGCGCGAGCGTGACGTGGAATTCCAACTGCGTACCCTCGCGCAAAACGGTCAGTTCGACAATCTGCCCAGCGCGGGTGTGGTGGACGAGGTAGCTGAGTAAATCGGCGAAAGCGCTCACCGGCCGGCGGTCGATGGCCACAATTACGTCCCCGCCCGGCTCAAGGCTCTCGCAGCTCTGCGGCGGGCTGCCTCCGCGCAGGCCGGCCGCGGCAGCCGGGCCGCTCGCGTCCACGCAGACAATGTACACCCCACCCTGCTGCGGCAACCCCAGTGTTTCCATCTCATCCAGCGAAAGGGCCTCCCGGCTGCGGATGCCAAGATAGGGATGCTGGTATTCGCCCTTCTCAATCAGGTCCGGCAGCAGCCGCCGCAGCGTGTTCGCGGCGATGGCAAACCCGACTCCGGAATTCACTCCACTCTCCGAGTAGATGGCTTTGTTCATTCCGATGACCTCGCCATCTAGGTTGATGAGCGGTCCGCCCGAGTTGCCCGGGTTGATGGCCGCGTCTGTCTGGATGACATCCGGCGTGGAGAAACCGCCGCCGCCGTTGCCCGCCGACCCGGGGAACGCGCCCGCGGCCAGCGTGCGCCCCAACCCGCTCACGATGCCGCTGGTCAAGGTGCCCTGCAGCCCGAACGGGCTGCCGATGGCCACCACACGTTGCCCCACCTGCACCAGCTCTGAATCAGCCAGCACCACCGGAGCGACGTCCGCAGGCAGCCGGGCGGGATGCAGCACGG
>CAJWGI010000185.1 GCA_913031335.1 uncultured Anaerolineales bacterium
ATCCATCATCAATCGTCGCGCCGTCGACACTCAATCTGCAAGCACGCTGATTTCGACAAGCGCCACCGAGCCATCCGGAAACGCATCCGCGGTCAAGCGCTCTCCGCTGCGAGGATGATACATCCCGGCGCGCAGGCTATAGCGCCCCGGCTGGAGGTCTGCCGGAAGCGCGAGCGCGTGATAATCCGAGACGTATTCGCCGGGCAGCCACCCCGCAGTGGGCCGCGTCCAGCCCGCCGGCTCGCCGTCCGATTGCGCCCGCAAGCTCCCGTGCTCATCGAGCAGATGCACAAACACGCGATACGACTCGGAGATTTCCGCGCGCGCCCGCCAGACCAGCGTAAGCGCAAGTTTATCACCAGCGGCAACACTGTACCCATCCAGCAGATACCCAGCGAGCACGGCCACATTGCTGAGGGGAACATGCAGCGGCTCAGTGCCGGCCGGAACGCTGAAGCTGCGCTCCGGCGCAATCACGTTGAGCCCTCCACGCGGAAGGAATTCTCCCACCGGCGAACCGTCCGAGCGCAGCAAGGTCAGCCGCCAACTGTATTCACCGCCGGGGAGAGCCGCGGGCAGCCGAAAGATGTACTGGTCGCGGAGCGCCTCGCCCGGCTGCCAGCGGCCGGAGGGATAATCTGGGCTAAGTTGAAAACCGAATTGCGCTCCGTTCTCTCCGTCGGCCTCCTCCAGGCTGAGCCGCACGTTGCGCCTCTCAGTGACAACGCCCACGCCGCCCCAGACAGCGTGAATTCCAATCAGGTCGCCCGGGGCAGCTTCGGCGCGATCGACCTGAAAATCCCACAACGTCCACCATTCCTCTCCCAGCAGCGCCAGCGGCCGCGCGCCCACGGTTGAAGTGCGGTCCGGATGCGTGATGTGCAAGCTTCCCAGCCGCGCGGTGTGCAACAGTTGCAGCGTGTCTTTGCGGAAGGCGACCACTTCCAACTGATATTCGCCCGGGGGCGCGCCCGAAAGCGGGCGCAGCGCGTAGTTGTCGAGCACGTACTTTTCCGGCGGCCAGAAATCTGTGCCCGGCATGAAGCGCCATCCCTGCGGGCGCACAATCTCGGGCGTGTTCCACAGACGGTGATCGCCATCGCGCAGGCGCACGTTGAACCCGTAAGACAGCCCGAGCCGCCGCTGCGCCTGCCAGTAAAGGTCGAGTTGCACTTCGCCATCGGCGGGAATGGCGGCCGCACTGAGCGAATAGCCGTGCAGCCAGAGCTCACCGCCGAAGTCGATGCCGAGCGCGTTCTCCATGGTCAACGGCTGATTGCCGGGCGCGAGGCCGTGTCGCCGCAGCGGGTTTTCGACGCGGGTCGAAAACAGAAAGAGCGGCAGCCAAACAGCAGCGAACAGCCAGGCCGGTCGTATGGCCATCAGCCGAAACCGCACAGGTAGCCGGGCTGCGGACAACCTGAAGCCTAATACAATGGCCAGCGCCAGCGCCGCCAGGCTGAAGCCGCCGGCCCACCGCCGCGCCGGAGTGGAGTCGAAAGAGAGCGTCAGCGTGTGTTCACCGGCGGGCACAGAAACAGCCATCAACCCGTGCGGGCGCGTAACGCGAAGCTGCGTAGGGCTCCCGTCAAGGCTGGCGCGCCAGCCCGGAAAATAAAAATGGCGGAAGGTCAGCGTGGCGCTCTGCTCAGCAAGGACGCGGTATTCATCGCGCAGCAGCTGGTTATGCACATGTTCCGCCCTCACCCCGGCGGGCAGTCTCGTGCGCAGCAGCCGGTCCGGGTCAGGGTCAGATAGCAGCGCGACGCGCTGCGCCTCGCTATCGGGAAGTTGCTTCACCCAACGCGGCAAATACTCCGCAGTACTGGAAGTGCCAATCAGCCAGGGCGGCATCTCAAAGCGCGCCAGGTCGGCCGCGCTTTCCGGAGCAGTCAGCGGCTCGCGCGGGGGGTAAAACCAGGGCATGCCGTTGGCGATGAGCAAAGCAACGCAAATGAGCATCACCGGAATTCTCCCACGCGCGTGAGTCGGAAGCACCCCCGCGGCAAGCAGCGCAAGCAGCAACGAGGCCGGCCCGACGAAACGCCACGGCCAGAGCGTGAGCTGCAGGGGCGGAAGCGCGTCCCAGATCCAGCGCGACTGCGGCAGAACCAGAAACAACGCCGCGAGGCAAAGCACGCCGAGGAATCTCAATTCACGCGCGTCAATCCCTTGCGCAACGCGCGCACGCCAGAGCGCCAGCAGCGCCAAGCCGAGCGTGACCATCGCGACCGGGCTCGATACCGGCGGGTTTAGCAGGTCGCTATCCACCGGCAGCGGTGGATAGATGAAAAGCCCGGAAAGGGGCGTAAAGTTCTGGTGATAGACGATGCCGGTGGATGCATACCCGGCCGCTACCTGAGCGTAGTCCAGTTCCATTAGCGCCGGGAGCCAGTAAAAGGCCGCAAGCCCCATCCCGAGAGCAGCGGCCACGCTGACATGGCCAAGGGCAGCCGCCACGCGCTGGCGTCCGCGCCAGAGCGCGTACGCCAGCAGCAACGGCGACAGTTGCAACGCAGAACCGTTGTGGGAGAGGATAATCACCGCATAGGCCACGCCTCCCCAGAGCACAAAAGCGCGTTCCCCGCGCGCCGCACGCGCCCAACTCCAGAGCGCAAAGGGGAGTGAAGCCAGCGCCAGTGATTCGGGCAGGCCGCCGCGCACGTTTGCCGTCATCAGAAAATAGGGGCTGTAGACAAAACCAATCGCCGCCAGCAAGCCGGCGGATTCATCCTCGAAAAGGTCGCGTGCGCAAAGAAAAACGCCCCAGCCGGCCGCGAAAGTCACGCCAGCAGCCACCAGCCGGTACGCCCAGAGGTAATCCACGCCGGCTGCCATGTGCGTCAGGGTGATGAAATAATGAGAGAGATAGGGGAAATAATTGAAGATGGGGTACCCGTAGCCATGCACCAGCTGCGGCCCCCAGTGCGGGAAGGGCACCCCGGCGCGCAAAAGCTGCTCCAATTCGAAAGCGCGGAAAACATGAGTCGCGAGATCATTCGTGCGCGGCAGGTTTCCACCCAGAAAGGGAAAAGCGGCCGGAAGCGAGAGCAGCGCCAGCAGAATAAAGGATGCACGCTGCCGAAGATGGGCAACCATGCCGCGATTATAACTGACCCGCCGAAGCGCGCCCAATCATTGGTACAATAGCGAGGTTGCAGCCAGACGGCAGCATCAAAACAGACCACACGAAAGGAGTACATCACAATGGATCTAGGATTGTCTGACAAAGTTGCCCTGGTGACCGCCGCCTCCAAGGGGCTGGGCAAAGCCGCCGCGCTGCAGTTCGCGCGTGAAGGAGCGCGCGTGGCCATGTGCGCGCGCAGCGAGACGATCGATAGCGCCGCTGCGGAGATAACGGAGGAGACAGGCGCAGAGGTCTTGGCGATACGCGCCGACGTCACCAAACAGGATGATATCGATGCCTTTGTGCAGGCCACGCTGGGCAAGTTCGGGCAGATCGATGTCCTCATCCTAAACGCGGGCGGCCCGCCCCCGGGTACCTTTCTATCGCTAAATGTGGACGACTGGCAGGCCGCGGTGGAGCTCACCCTGATGAGCGCGGTACGCCTGTGCTACGCCGTTGTACCGCACATGGTGGAACGCGGCTCCGGCAGCATTGTGGCGGTCGAATCAGTTTCGGTGAAGCAGCCGGTGGACGGCCTCTTGCTCTCCAATTCCATCCGCATGTCCGTTATCGGAATGCTCAAGACCATGGCGAACGAACTCGGCCCGCAGGGCATCCGCA
>CAJWGI010000186.1 GCA_913031335.1 uncultured Anaerolineales bacterium
GGATGGCGCTGCCGCACCTGCTCCGGCGACAGCCACTCGACCTCACATCCCAGGCTGCGCTGCCGGGCGTGGCCTCGTTTTGCCTCCGCGCGGTTGGCTGCATCAACGATGAAAAGATTTCCCTGCTGGAGGAAGTCCACCTGCGGCTTTTCATCCCCCACCGCCATCTGCTCTGAAAAACCCTGCAGAATCTGCAGCCCGTACAGTGACATCTGGATGTTTTCTTTGATATTAAATTGTACGCGGATGTTCCCCTCTGAAAGCGTGGTCGAGGCGCGGGCATACGTCGGGTCCATCTCAATCAGGGCGACATTCAGGTTATCATCGGCCTGCAGCAGGTTGTAAGCGATGGCACAGCCCATCACACCGCCGCCGACCATTATCACGTCAAAGCGATGGCTGCTCATTGTGCGCAAAGCAATGATGCTACGCTGCACCCGCGCGCTTTCATGCGGAGAACGCCCCTCGCAGCGCCTCAATGTGGGCGGGAGTGGTTCCACAGCAACCCCCTATTAGCGTAGCCCCGCCCGCTCGCCAGTGGCGGGCGTAAGCGGCGTAAGCCTGCGGTTTGACTGCGTCGGTCTGCACCCAGTTTCCGTCATCGTCGAGATAACCGACATTGCCGTATGCGCCCACCGGCAGCGTAGTGTGGGCGCGCAATTCCGCCAGTGGCCGGTGCAGTTCGGGGGCGGGCGCGCAATTAATGAGCAGCGCATCCGGTTGCAGCGCGGTGAGCGCCTTGGCGGCAGCGGCCAGCGGTTCGCCGGAGAGAAGGCGAGCATCGCGGCCGCACACCACGCTGACCAGAGTTGGCCGGCCTGTGGCCACGGCGGCGCGCGTGGCCGCCACGGCCTCGCGCACGCTGTTCATCGTTTCCACCAGCAGCGCATCCACCCCGCAGGCTGCAAGGCAATTGGCCATGACGCTGTGTTCGACCGCTAATGTGGCGGCGGGTGGGGTGCGCTGCGGAGAGTAGCTATCTTCAAGCGGGGCGATAGCTCCGGCCACGAGGGCGCGCGAACCAGTCGACTCGATGGCCCGCCGCGCAATTTCCACCGCGCGGCGGGTCAACTGCTGCGCGCGTTCTCCCAAACCGGCTTGCTTCAAATTGCGGCGGTGGGTGCGAAAGGTGTTGGCCGTTATGATGTCCGCGCCGGCGCGCAGGTAGTCCACATGAATCTGGAGCAGCGTTTTGGGCGCTTCCAGAATGGCGCGTGCCGACCAAAGGGGCAGGCTGATATCCACCCCGCGCCGGTAGAGCTCGGTGCCGGTGGCCCCGTCCAGCAGCAGACCGAAGCGCAGCTGCTGGCGGATATCTGAACTCTGTGTGCTCTCGATTGCGCTTGATGTCATCAGCCGGGTTGTAGGCGGGCGGCCTTCCTTTCTGCGCTGATTATAACAAGGCGGCCGCGTTTAGCGCTCCGGGCTGTTCATCAAGCCGCCCCATAACCACTGCGGATATATGAACGCGCCAGTGTTGCCGGTGTGATACGGGCTGGCGGCGTCCAGCGCGGCCGCCCACGAAGCGACCACATCGTTGGCGTGCAGTCGCGAGCCATCGTGAAAGCGTACGCCCGCGCGCAACCGGCAGACCCACTCGTCGGCGTCCTCGTCGGGCGTGCATTCCTCCGCCAGGCGCGGCTCAATGCGGGCGGAAGCGGGTGCGTAGCCGAACAACCCCTGCAGCACCTGTTGACAGGCGGCCATAGATTCTAAATCGGTCTCATCCGCGCAATAAAGGCTGAGCGGCTCCGCGTTCTGCATGAAGACCAGCCGATCGCTCCCCGAATCACTCAGATGAAATTGCGGCGCGCCGAGCGGGGGAACATGCAGGTTGGCCACGCCGACGCGCGCGGCGTAGGCAGTGGCCCCGTGCGCGATGGGGATTGCCGGGACGAGCGTGCTGATGGCATCATTTGCGCGCGCGTAAAGTGTGGCGGCCGTGCTCAGATCTGCCATGCCGCTTGCTTGCAGCAGCAGATCTTGCAACTCGAGGTGCGCGCTGCCGAATTGGCGGCTGTGCTGCCCGAAATGGAAATCGAGGACGCTGTTGACGTGAGCAAAATCAGCGCCCCATCCGAGCAAATGAAAACCGGCCAGCTCCCCGCCGGTGGCCTGCCTGATGAACGAGGTTGAATCCATCAGGATGACAGTGACCTCGATGCCAAGGTTTTCGCGCAGTTGGAGCTGCAGCTCCTCGGCTACCTGCCCTGGTTCCGGAAGGTAGAGCCGATAGACATCGTGGTAGTAAAGCGCGCTCTCGAAGCCGTGTGGGTATCCGGCGGCGGCCAGTAGCGCGCGCGCAGCCGGCAGGTCGAATTCGGCCCAATCGGCTCCGGTGCATCCGTTGGGAATGCTGCAGGGTGTGAAATGCGTGGCCACCTCCGAGCCGGCGGGATAAAACCCCGAGACAATCGCCTGCCGATCGATTCCCTGCGCCACCGCGCGGCGCACGCGCGTGTCGTCGAACGGATTGAAGGCGCTGTTCATGCCGAGGTAAAGCGTGTTTGTGCTTTGAACAGGGATTAACGTCAGACTTCCATCCTGCTGCACAACCTGATAATCAGCCGCGCGCACATGGGTGATCGCGTCCACCGCGCCTGAGCGCAGCTCCGCTAGCCGCGCCTCGGCTTCGGCCTCCCAGCGAAAGATCAGCTCGCTGAAGGGCGCGCGCGCTCCCCAGTAATCCTCGAAGCGGGTGAAGTGCAGCGCTTCGCCGCGCAGCCACTGCTGCAATTGCCAGGGCCCGGTGCCGATGGGATGTGCGAGAATCTCGCCGGTTCCGTCGGTGGACTCAATCCAGCTGCGCGGTTGGATGCCGAAGACCGGCAGCGCCGCTTTGGCCGGGAAGGCCGCATCGGGCGCGCACAGGCTGAATCTGACGGTGAGGGCATCCAGCGCCGCGATTGAGCGCATGTTTCCTGCCTGGGCGCAGCTCGCGCTGCGTGCGACCAGAAAGTCGGAGGTCGGCTCGGGGGTGGGTCGGGGCGTGGGGATGGCCACCTGCGTGCTCACCGCCGGCGGCGGCAGAGTTTCGGTCGCAATTGACGCGCGCGCCGGCGCGATCGGCTGCACTGTGGGTTCTCGGTTACAGGCGGGTGGACTGAGGGCGAGCAGCAGCCAGAGCAGGCCTGCTGCTGCCCGAGTGGGCGCGCGCATAGTCACGTTTATTTTTAGGCAGGCGTGGGCATTTGTCAACGCGCGCGCGGCGCGTGGCGGGCATGTTGACAGGCGCGAAATCGGGTGTTATCATCTCGCCGTTCGGAAATGTGTGTGCCAGTGAGACCTTTGTTGGGAAGCGAGTCTGGGTCGTGTAATCCCGGGCTCTTTGTGTTTCTCGCAGCGGCGTGCGGCTTCCCGGACGACAGGAATATCTCTAATTGAAAGCGGGAGGTAGCAGTTCTGATGTCCGATAGAATGAAAGGCCAGGTGAAGTGGTTCAGTGCGCCCAAGGGGTACGGGTTCATAGGGCAAGACAATGGCGAAGAGGACGTTTTTGTACACTTTTCTTCCATTGCCATGGAGGGGTTTAAGAAACTCTTGAAGGGGCAGATGGTGGAGTATACGGTCGAGGAGGCCGCCAAGGGCCTGCAGGCCGTGGACGTGCAGTGTGTCGATTGACCCTCGTGCCCGAACGGCCGTTTTCTCGCGCAGCGCCGCCGCCGCCGGCGAGAAGATTCGAGCGTACATTACCCATGCATGCTCAGTTCTGGTGTATAATGCGGGCGGTGCAGTGGCCCGTAGCGCG
>CAJWGI010000187.1 GCA_913031335.1 uncultured Anaerolineales bacterium
TGATGAGCTCGTCGCCGCGTATCCACCCGACAGGCTGGCAGGCATGTCCGGTCCGGGGCTGATAGAGCTGTAGGTCCCCGTGGCTCGCGCTAAGGTCTACGCCGGCGATTGCGGCCTTTCGGCCACTATTAATGTTTCCCGCGTCGACAAAAGGCATGTGGGCGTGGTCGTCCAGAGCGAATGCGAACAGATCACGGCTATGAATCCTGATCTCGCCTGCCTGCAGTGGAAGGGCAAAGGTAACTGCGTGTTCACCCGCATCACCGATAGCGCCGTGTATCAGTCAGCTGCGCGGCACATTCGCCACCCGGCCTGCCCGGTTCCGGCGGCCATCCTGAAAGCGATTGAAATCGAGGTGGGGATTGCCACCCCGAAGGACGTGAGCATCGAACTGAGCGCCAATGGCAATGAGGTCTGCCGGCAGGAGTGAATCATGACTGAAACCGAGAGCACCAGAGACAGATTCTACGGGTGGGCGAACAAGGTCTTCTCTGGCGAGGTCTTTGATGTCAAAACCGGCAACCTGATGGGGCTGGCAGCTGCCCTGGTGACCGGGCATTCCGGCGCGGTGAGTTATTTTTATTTTTCAGCGCAGAAGGCCGGCGCTTCTGAAGATGAGCTGGCGGCCGCTGCCGACGTCGCCGCGGCCGCCTCCGGTCTGAACGTGTATGCCCTCATGCCCAAAGCGGAGGAGCAGAAAGCCGATGACTGAGAAAGAGAAACACCTGGTCATTTTCCAGCCTTCCGGCAGCCGCGGAGAAGTGGAAGATGGAGCCACTGTTCTGGAGGCCGCCCAGGGCCTGGGCGTCGAGATAGAGACCCCGTGCGGAGGGCGGCTGATGTGTTCCAAGTGCCGGGTACGCATCGAGGAGGGCCGTTTCGAGCGCTTTGGCATTGAATCAGGCATGAGCCACCTCAATGCGGTGGCCAAGAAGGAGAAAGAGTTCTTCTATTCGAAAGGGCTCACCGACCCGAACCTGCGCCAGAGTTGTGTGGCCGAGGTGCACGGGCCGTTGGTGGTTTTCGTGCCGGAGGAAAGCCGGGCGGTGCAGCAGCTTGTGCGCAAATCCGCGCGCGAGATCAACATTGATATCAATGCGGCCGTGCAGCGTTACTTCGTGGAAATGCGACCGGCCAGTCTGCACGATCCATTGGGTGATTGGGAGCGGCTGCAGGCAGCGCTCGCGGAGCAGCATCAGCTCGAAAACCTGAACATCGATTACCTCACTCTGACCGGTTTGCAGAGCGCGGTGCGCGCGGGGGAATGGAAGGTGACGGCTTTTGTGTGGCTCGACAGTGCGGGCGGCGAGGTTATTCGCGTGCTGCCGGGCTTCGTGGAATACGCGCTGGGGTTGGCCGTGGATGTGGGCACCACCACGGTGGCCGGATTCCTGTGTGATTTGGAATCAGGGCGCGTGCTTGCTTCTGAATCGATGATGAACCCGCAGACGCCATACGGTGATGACGTCATGGCGCGCATCACCTATGCCATGACCAGAGATGATGGCCTCGAGACCATGCATGCATCCATCATTGAGGGGCTAAACCAAATCGTGGCGAAGGTGTGCGAAACGTCCGGTTATCAACCGGAGGATATCCTTGAGACGGTCTTGGTAGGCAACACATGCATGGATCACATTTTCCTGAACATCTCTCCGAAGGCCGTCGGCGTGTCGCCATTCACTCCCGCGGTGCACCGCTCGGTGGATGTGAAAGCGCGCGACTTCGGGCTGGATATTTGCCCCTCCGGCAACGTGCACGTGCTTCCCAATGAAGCCGGTTTCCTCGGCGCGGACAACGTCGCATGTGTCATCGCCGAAGAGCCATACAAGCAGGACGACATGATGTTGGTGATTGATATCGGCACAAATGGCGAGATGGTGCTTGGCAATCGAGAGCGTCTGATTTCCTCCTCCGTGCCCACCGGACCGGCCTTTGAAGGGGCGCAGATTGCCTACGGAATGCGCGCAGCCGAGGGCGCGATTGAGAACGTGGACATCGATCCGGTGACATGGGATGTACGATTCAAGGTCATCGGGAAAGAGAAATGGTCAGATGAAACGCCGGACGAACAGTTGCGGGCGCGCGGCCTGTGCGGTTCGGCCATGATTGATCTTGGCTGGGAACTGTATCGCTCCGGTGTGATTGACGCCTCCGGACGCTTCTCGCGCGAGATGCATTCCGATCGCTTGCGTGAGAGCCCCAATGGCGTGGAGTTCGTCATTGCATGGGCTGCTCAAACAGCCATCGGGCGTGACATCACCTTTAATGTGGATGACGTTCGCGCGCTGCAACTGGCCAAATCGGCCATGTATTCGGCTGCGAAGATAATGATGCGCCGTATGGGGGTGGAGCGTGTGGATAAAGTTGTTTTGGCCGGCGCGTTCGGCAGCTACATTGACAAGGTCAAAGCAATGGCGATGGGGCTCTTCCCGGATTGCGAGCTAAAGAATGTACATGCGGTGGGGAACGCTGCCGGTGACGGCGCGCGTATGGCGCTGCTCAGCACCGAAAAACGCGCCGAAGCAAATGAAATCGCGCGCAAAGTTGAATACATCGAATTGACGGTTGAGCCTGATTTCGAGAAGCAGTTCGCGGCGGCAATGCACTTTCCGCACATGAAAGATGAGTTCCCGCATTTGCAGAAGATGATTGACAAAGCTGCGCGTGACCGCGCGCTGCGGCTGCTGCGCAATATGCCGCTCTTCGCCGGGCTGCCCGATAAGGCGCTGCGGCCATTAGCTGGCCGTACGCAAGAATTGCGCGTGCGCAAGAACAAGCCTATTTTTGAGACTGGGTCGGCGGTGGGCGCGTTGTACGTGCTCAAGGAAGGCGCAGCGCGGCTCGTGGAAAACTCGCATGCGGAGCAGGAATTTGCCGCCGGGGCGGTGCTTAATGGGGCTGCGGTGACGGGCGGGCATCCCCATGTCGCTACGGCTAAGGCCACGGCGCTAAACACACGCGTGCTGGCGATTCCGATTGCCCAATTGCAGGCACTACTTGAAAAGGAGCCCGAGGTGGGCGAGCGATTGCGGGCAATATGATTAGCGAACAATGTTAGGTAAAAACGAATGAACGATAATTCCAGAGAAACGGTGACGAAGGTTCTGCGGGGCGAGAAAGCCGATTACGTGCCTAATTTTTCCGGTATGGGCAGCATAACGCTGGAGGGAATCCGGCAGTTGGGCTACCGCTTCAACGAAATTCACGGTGATGGTCAAAAGATGGCGGCCGCGGCCGCGAGCACCTATCGGATTTTCGGGGTGGAAAGCGCGGTGGTTCCATTTGATATGGGCGTACTGGCCGAATCGTTGGGCGCCGGAATGAAATACTATGACAAGGATGATGATACTCAAATCATCTACCCGACCATGGTGCGTAAGTTGGTGGATTCAACGCGGATTGCCGTGCCGGATGAGCTTGATGAGCGCGCGGGAAAGCGGTTTGTGCGCAAGGAAGTTGAGCGTCAGATTGCTGAATACGAATGGCAGCCATCGGATGATATAGCCAACGCCGGGCGTATTCCGGTGGTGCTGGAAGCGCTGCGCGCGCTGCGCGACGATGTCGGTGATGAAGTGATGATTGGTTCATGGGTACTGGGCCCGTTCACCGAACTGGGACAGACCATGGACCTGGAGGTGCTGCTGAAGATGTGCGTGAAGCAGCCTGATGCGGTGCAGCGCCACCTGACCTTCATGGTCGATTATCTTGCCAGGGTGCTAAATCTGTACATC
>CAJWGI010000188.1 GCA_913031335.1 uncultured Anaerolineales bacterium
ATGGAAGCGCTCGGGTATTCGTGGGATGAGGTGCACGCGGAGGCGGAGAAACTTGAGCACGTCATCTCGGAATCTTTCGAGGAGCGCATTGCCAATTTTCTGGGAGAGCCGGAACTGGACCCGCACGGTGACCCAATTCCCACCAAGGAGGGTCGTGTTGCCGTCTCGGTGGGCAAGCGCTTAAGCTCGCTGCAATTCGGGCAGGCCGGCCGCATCACCCGCGTGGAGGACGAGGACCCGGAGCTGTTGCGCTATCTGACCGAGCTCGGATTGCGCCCGCGGGCGCTGGTCACTGTCACCGCGCGTGCGCCCTTCGGCGGTCCGCTGCACGTGCGCACGGACGGCGGCGCGCCGCAGGCGCTCGGCGATAAGGTGGCCGAAAGCGTATATGTGGAATTGGTGGGCGAAAAAGCGGCGGACGGGCAGCCCGATTGACGGTATCATTGAGTTGGCGGTGGTGGCGTAAAGTGATGGAAATCACGGTGCAAAAACTCACTGAGCACGTGCTCGAATTAATCCGGCTGGCGGCGACCAGCCTGCCGCCGGACGTCGAGAAGAAGCTGCGCGAATCGGTGCAACGCGAGGCGGAAGGTTCAGCGGCGCAGGGCGCGCTGCAGACCATTTTGCAGAATGTGGCCCTTTCGCGGGAAAAGTCGACACCCATCTGTCAGGACACGGGCACGCCCATTTTCTACGTTTATCACCCGGAGGGGGTGAGCACGCGCGCGCTGAAGAAACGCATCTGCGCGGCGGTGGCGTGGGCCACCGAGCTGAATTATCTGCGGCCGAATGCAGTGGACAGCCTGACCGGCGAGAACAGTGGAAACAATATCGGCGGCGAGCATTATCCGTACATTCACTTTGAGGAGGTCGACAGTGACGACCTGATGGTCGACTTGATGCTAAAAGGCGGCGGTTGCGAGAACGTTGGTGCTCAGTACAAACTTCCTGATGGCCGCATCGGCGCGGCTCGCGACCTAGAAGGGGTACGTCGGGCGGCCCTTGACGCCGTGCACGAGGCGCAGGGGCGCGGCTGTGCTCCCGGCGTGCTGGGCATCGCCGTCGGTGGTGACCGGGGTTCATCCTTTGTCGCCTCCAAAGAGGTGCTCTTCCGCAAGCTGGATGAATATAACCCTGACGCGGACCTCGCCGAAATGGAGGCGCGCATCACCGCGGAGGCAAACCAAATGGGTGTTGGGCCGATGGGCTTCGGCGGAAACACCACGGTGCTCGACGCAAAGATGACTGCCATGCACCGGCTTCCGGCCAGCTACTTCGTCACCGTCTCATACATGTGTTGGGCTTTCCGCCGCCGTCGCATGGTTGTCAACGGCGATGAGGCCACTTACGAGTAACCCATGGCGGCGCTGAAAGCTTTGCGGCTCCCGCTTTCTGAGGAAAGTGTGCGCGGCCTGATGGTCGGGGAATCGGTGCGGTTGAGCGGGGTGATGCTGACCGGCCGCGACGCCGCGCACAAATGGATGATTGATACGTTCATCCGCAAAACGCGCGCTCCGCTGGATGATGATCTGGAAACCTACGCGGCCATTCTCCCGCTGCTCGATGGCGGGGTCATCTATCATTGTGGCCCGGTGGTGGCCGGAGTCGCCGAGCAGGATTATCGCTTTGTGGCGGCGGGACCGACAACCAGCATCCGCGAGGAACCCTATCAAGGCGAGATCATGGCGCACTTTAACATCAGAGGCGTAATCGGCAAGGGGGGCATGGGCGAAAAGACGCTGGCGGCCTGTGGCGCTGTCCCCGGGGTGTATCTGCACGCTGTGGGCGGGGCGGCTTCCCTGATTGCACAATCCGTCAAACGCGTGCGGGAGGTTTACAAGCTTGATTTCGGGGTGCCCGAGGCTATGTGGGTAATCGAGGTTTCAGATTTCCCGACTGTAGTCACCATGGATTCGCATGGCAACAGTCTGCACGCGGAGGTGGCTGCGCGCTCCGGGGATGCGCTCGCCGCGCTATTCGGTTAAATACTAATCGCGGAGATTCATGCTGTCTCCGCGATTAGTCACCAGATGAAATTGTATTCTGCTGCGGGCTAACTGTCCAGCGCGTCGTAACCCGGGCCGTCCGTGAAATAATCGTAATTGGGCTGGATGTCGTCGGTCAGGTCCACCGTTTCTCCCGCTTCCAGTTGGCGGGTGCATTCCAGAAGTACCGGTTCGCCCTGGTCGTTCTCCCCCTCGTAATGGCCCTCAAGGCCGATTCGGGCGATGTATTCGCCGCCCTTTGCGGTGTAATCCGCCGGCACCTCGTCTTCCTCGAAAATGGCCTCATAGGGGCATTCGGGCACGCAGGCTCCGCAGTCGATGCAAGTGTCCGGATCGATGTAAAACCAGGGCCACTCGTCTCCTGGTTTGCCGGGGATGATGCATTCTACCGGGCAAACCTCTACGCACGAACTGTCACGCAGGCATAGGGCGGTGATGATGTAGGTCATTGTTGGATATCCTCCAGTGTTGTTTTGGGGATGCCGGCGTCGGTCCGGGCAGGGGTTTATGCCGCTGCTAGGCGCGCCGCCACCTTGTCCCAGTTTACCACATTCCACCAGGCAGTCACGTAATCCGGCCGCCGGTTTTGGTAGTTAAGGTAATACGCGTGTTCCCACACGTCCAGCCCGAGCAACGGGGTTAGCCCCTCCGAGACCGGGTTGTCTTGATTAGCCCTAGAGCTGACTGCCAGCGCGCCGCCCGCGGCGACGCTCAGCCACGCCCAGCCGCTCCCGAAACGCGTGCTGGCTGCCTTCGAGAATTCGGCCTTGAACGAATCAAAATCTCCGAAGGTGACATCAATTGCGGAGGCCAGGGCACCCCCCGGCACGCCGCCGCCGTTCGGGGTCATGCTGGGCCAGAACAGCGAGTGATTGAGATGGCCGCCCCCGTTGTTGCGCACTGCCGTGCGGATATCCGCCGGCACGGCGCTCAGATCCTTTAGCAGCGCTTCCACCGACTTGCTCTGCAAGTCAGCATAATCCGCCAAAGCGTTGTTTAGGTTGTTCACATAACCATTGTGATGCTTGCCGTGATGGATTTCCATCGTGCGGGCATCGATGTGCGGTTCTAAAGCGCTGTGTGCATACGGCAACGCTGGAAGTTCATGAGGCATCTTTGCTCTCCTTGTATGCGGGCCTGGGAGTTATATTTCGGGCAGTGTTGCTCGCAGCTCTCTAAGAGCACGAACAAGTGAATTGTAGTCCCAATGTGGGTGGTTTGTCAAGCAATGTGGGGCGTTTCGTCACCAATCCGTTCGCAATGAAGTCGGGCCTTGTGGGTTATACTGCCAGCCGCATGAGTTCGCTCCCGAACACCCATCTTGCCAGCGCTGCGCCCCGGCCCGCTATTCATCCGCTGATGGGCATGGTGATTGCCGTGCTGGCGCTTTCGACGGCCAGTGTGTTCATTCGGCAGGCGCAGCAGGATGCGCCCTCGATCGTGATTGCGACCTATCGGCTGGGCCTGGCCGCCTTACTGCTCGCCCCGGTGACGTTGTCTCGCCAGCGGGCGGAGCTGCGCGCGATGGGGCCGCCACAGTGGGGTCTAGCTCTCGTTTCAGGGGTGCTGCTTGGCTTTCATTTCATTCCCTGGATAACATCGCTGGAATACACGACGGTGGCTTCCTCCACGGTGCTGGTTGGCACTTTGCCGCTGTTTGTTGGCATGCTATCGCCGCTGTTGCTGCGTGAGGTTCCGGGGCGGGGGTTGCTGGTCGGCAT
>CAJWGI010000189.1 GCA_913031335.1 uncultured Anaerolineales bacterium
GCGCAAGCGCCACAAACGCGCGCTCCAGAATCTCCCCGTCGGGGATGTGGCGGTGGCCCAGAGAGATTATATCGCGATTGAAGAGCATGATGTCTATATCAATTGGCCGCGGCGCGTCCGGGTTCGGTGGGTTCCGCACTCGCCCGAGAACACTTTCGATATGGGTGATAGCTTGGTGGCGCAACGAGACCGCTGAAAGCGGCGTCTCCAGCAGCACGGCCGCGTTGAGGAAATTCGGCTGGTCTGCACCCTCGAGCGCAGGCGATTCCAACACGCCGGAGAACGCGCGCACCACGCCGTATTCACGCAGCAGCTGCACCGCAGCCGGAAGGTTCTTCTCCGCTGCAATGTTCGAGCCGAGCGAAAGGAAAGCGCGATTCATGAAGGTTCCAGTCGCTCAGAGATCATCACGGGTGCGCTCGACGGTTACCCCCGCCGAGGCGGCGAAGCGAAGCGCGGCGGGTTTTTCCACGCTGACGAGAGCGCGTTCCACGCGCGGCTCCTTCAGACATGCGCGGGCGATTGCTGCGGCCAGTGTCTCGACCAGGAAAAAGCGCGAGTTTTCCACCAGATCAATGACGCGCTTGGTGATGGTGCGGTAGTTCGCCGCATCGGCGATGGCGTCCGAGGCCGCCGCCGGGCGCGTGTCCACGTCCAGAGTGATGTTGACGAGCACGTCCTGACGGTTTTCGCGTTCGTCCGGGTTGACGCCGATTATGGCGCGCAGGTGCAGGTCGGAGATTTCTATCTGGTCAAGCGTCGGCGGTGTCACTGGTCGCTCCCGTATCGTTCACCGCCGTCCACGGTTATGTGCTCGCCGGTGATGTAATCCGACTCTACCAGAAAGAGCACCGCGCGGGAAACGTCCTGCGGGCTACCCCAGCGCTTGAGCAGCGTGCGCGCGGCGATGCGCTCCTTCGTTTCCTCGGAATAATGCGTCGGTGAGAGCACCGGTCCGGGCGCGACGGCGTTGACGCGTACCGTCGGCGCCAGATCCACAGCCAGCTGCCGGGTGAGTGCCAGCAGCGCGGCCTTTCCGACGGAGTGAGCCGCGAAACCGCGGCGCGGTTGCCAGGCCATCAGATCGACTATGTTAATGATGACGCCGTCGCCGGCGGTCTGCATCGTGGGCGCGACCGCGTTTGCACACTGGAATGCACCGTGGACGAGCGTGCCGGTGACGCGCTGCCAGTTCGTCAGGTCATCGGTGGGCAGCGGGGTTTTGCGGAAAAAGGAGGCCGCGTTTATCAGGATTCCAACCGGGCCAAGGTCTCGCTCAGCATGGGCAACCATATCCGTCACCTGTGTGGAATCCGAAACGTCGGCGTGCAGCGGGAGCGCGCGCACTCCAAGCGCCTCGGCCTCCGACGCGGTGGCGGAAGCCGCCTTTGCTGAGGAGTGGTAATTAATGGCCACATTTGCGCCCGCGCGCGCCAGCGCCAGCGTGACGGCCTTTCCGACGCGGTGCGCGCCGCCGGTGATCAGCGCCGTTTTTGCTTCGGGGTTCATGGCTTTGCGCGCAGCGCCTGCCACACCCGTTCCGGTGTGAGCGGCAGCTCGCGGATGCGCACTGAGACTGCATCGTACACTGCGTTGGCAACGGCGGGTGCGACGCCGTCCATCGGGATTTCGGCCACGGCCTTAGCACCGAAGGGCCCGCTCGGTTCGTAAGTGGGCACCAGGATGGCTTCGAGCTCCGGCATCTCGTCCGCCTGAAAGATGTGGTAATCGCCGAAGCGGTTGACGAGCACGCACCCGTTCTCGTCGTAGGGCATCTCTTCGGAGATGGCGTAGCCAAGCGCCTGCGCCATTCCGCCTTCAATCTGTGCCTGTGCCGTGACCGGATTAATGGCGGTGCCGCAGTCGGCGGCCATGACCAGTTTCTTGACGGTAATCTGACCGGTCTCGGTGTCCACTTCCACCTCCGCATATTGGGCCGCGAACGGCGGCGGCGAGTGGGACGTCATGTGCGAGGCCGTGGCCATTATCTGTCGTTGATTCTCGCTGTGCAAGCTGTGGAGCGCGATTTCGGCCAGACTCACGCTCTGTCCATCCTGCGCGCACACCTGCCGACTCTGGAGGGTCATCCCTTCTGTTATGGTGTTTAGCATCAGCGCGGCGCGCTCCAGAATCTGCGCGCGCACCTGAAGCGCGGCCTTGCGCACCGCGCCGCCGGAGATGAAGGTGGTGCTGGATGCGTACGCACCGGTGTCGAAGGGCGTGAAATCAGTGTCGGAGGAGTGAATGATAATATCTTCCAGCGGCGCGCCGAGCGTTTCGGCGGCGATCTGTGCCAGCACGGTGTCGGAGCCGGTGCCCAGGTCGGTTGCGCCGACAAGCACGTTGAAGCTGCCGTCATCGTTTATTTTGATGCTGGCCGCGCCCATGTCCAGACCCGGAATGGCGGTGCCGTGCATGCACACGGCCATGCCCAGCCCGCGGCGGATGTGCGGTCGTTCGGGGTCAATCTTCCAATGCGGTTGAGAGCGCCGATGCCATGTGATGGCCGCCTCACCCTCTGTGACGCAATCTTGCAGACCGCAGGAGGTGACCACGTCCGGCTCGCTCTCACCCTCTTCCATCATCTCGCCCTCACCAATGGCGGCGGTGATTGGAATGGGGTCGCCTTCGCGCACAGCGTTGCGTAGGCGGAACTCAACTGCGTCGAGGTCCAGTTCGGCGGCGATTTCCTCCATCAGGCATTCCAGCGCAAACTCGGCCTGTGGCGCGCCGTAACCCCGGTATGCGCCGGGTACTGGCCTGTTTGTGTAGACCACTTCGGCGGTGAAGCGGATGTTGGGGCAGCGGTAGGTTGCCAGCCCACGCAGTCCGGACACGCTGCAGACCGTCAGGCCATGCGTGCCGTATGCGCCGGTGTTCTCTACAATGTGCAGGTCAAGCGCCCGCAGCCTGCCGTCGTTATTCACGCCTGCGCGATAGGTGAGCGTCTGTGGGTGGCGCGAGCGCGAGCTGGTGAACTCGAGTTCGCGCGTGTATTCGAAGCGCACCGGGCGGTCGGTAGCCATAGTTAGATGAGCTGTAAGGTCTTCAATCAGCATCTCCTGCTTGCCGCCAAAACCGCCGCCGATGCGTGGCTTGATGACGCGGATACGCTTGACCGGTAGCCTGAGCAGCGGGGCAATCATGCGCCGGATGTGGAAGGGGACCTGCGTGCTGCTGCGAATCACTAGCCGGTCTTCCTCGTCCCAATACGTCACAACCACATGCGGCTCGATGTGCCCATGCTGCACCTGATGCACTTCGTATGTACGTTCAAACACGTGCGTGGCCGCAGCCAGGGCTTGATCCACGTCACCGACGTTTGCGTGGATTTCGGCCGCCAGATTTCGACCGGCGTCTGCAACGGAGACAGCATCGGTCTCATCGTGGATTTGCGGGGCGTCCGGGCGCAGCGCTTCGTGCGCATTGAAGACTGCCGGCAGCGGCTCGTAATCGACCTCAATCAATTCCAGCGCTTCGCGCGCGAGTGCGGGCGTCTCAGCCGCCACCACGGCCACGCGGTCGCCCACGTGGCGTACTTTCGTATCCAGGCTGACTTGATCCCACGGCGGCGGGTTGGGATAAGTCTGCCCGCCGGTGGCGTAAATCACCCGGGGGACATCCGCGTGCGTCAATACCGCGTGCACACCGGGCATCGCGCGTGCCGTGCTCGCATCGATGCTGCGAATTCGAGCGTGGGCGTGCGGGCTGGTGAGAAGCGCG
>CAJWGI010000190.1 GCA_913031335.1 uncultured Anaerolineales bacterium
CACCTGCAGTGCGTCTGCGCCCTCGATGACGTGGTTGTTGGTGAGCAGATACCCGTCCTCTGAGAAAATTACCCCGGAGCCGGAGCCTTGCTCCTGACCACGTCCGGAGAGATTGAGCACGGTCACTACCGCCGGGCTGATGCCCTCCACCACCTCGATAACGGCAGTGTTTGTCTCGACCGCACGTACCTCGACGCCCATATCCGTCGGGGTCTCATTCACCGCTGCGGTGGGTATGGCGGTCGGTGGAAGCGCAGTCGGACCGGCTGCCGGAGTGGGACTGGCTGCCAGCGAATCCTGCACGGCGAGAAAGACCGCTGTGCCGCCCGCCATCGCGCCGCCGGCAGCCGCTAGCGCAACGATGATGAGCAGCGGAAAGGTGATTGCGGAGCGAGACATCATTTTTCGCCGCGCGTCACTCGTTTCCACAGGCCGGCCGGGTAGCCCGCCATTTTGGCCAGGTCGCCCACCACGCGGATTATCGGAAGCAGCAGCAGCACTACTGCGCGCTGCGCCGGCGAAAGCGCGCCCCACAGCCGCGTTGCGCGCAGCAGCGGACGGCGGATGTAAGCCAGCCCGGCCAGCGCGCCCAGCGCCCAGATGGCCGGGTGCACGCTGAGCGCGGCGTAAATCCCCAGAGGCAGCGCCAGCAGATAAGTGAAGTAGCGGGTGAAGTGCAGTGCCGCGAAAAGGCCGGCGTGGCCGTCGCCGGCTGCGTAGTGGAAATACTGACGCGCGAAGGCCGCCAGCGAACCGCGTGGCCGGAAATGGACCAGCGCGCTCGGCACAAAGGCAAAAGCGCCAAATCGCTCCCTCATCTTGAGATCGAAGACCACATCCTCTGAATGATCGAGCCATTCGGGGTAGCCGCCGACCGCTTCCCAGGCGCTTTTGCGAAAAGCGACCGAGCGACTGGAGGGCAAGAAGCGCACCGGGTCAATGTCCTCCTGTGCGGGCAGCACGGTGGCGCCCATCGCTGTTTCGAACGTGGTCTGCGCGTCAGCGCGAAAGAAACCGGCCGCAAGCGCAACTTTCTCGCGGTCGAACGCCCCGGTCAGCTGCGCCAACCAATCCGGCGCGAGGCGCACGCCGGCGTCAGTCACGGCGATGATGTCGCCCTGCGTCGCGCGGATGGCGGCGTTGCGCCCGGTGGAGATATTTGCTCCGGGCTGCGTCAGCGTGCGTAGCGGCAGCCGGTCGCTGTACTCCGCGATGACGGCGAGCGTGTCATCGCGGCAGCCACCGTCGCAGACTACCACTTCGTCCGGCGGGCGCGTTTGCACCATGATTGAGTCGAACAGACGGCGGGCGTGCGCGCCCTCGTTGAGTACGGTGAGCGCGAGCGAAACTTGCATGGCGGGGATTATAACGCAGGGCTTGCCGCGCTCACGTAGGATGGAAATCCGCTAGGCGCACCGGCAGCCGCTGCGCGCCCCAGTCGCCGGGCGGCCCGGCGAAGACCCCGGCGCACTGCGCGCCGCAGTGTGCGCAGCTGCCCGCGTCGTCAATGTTCCAGTCGGTGAGCACGTACCAGTCGCGCCCGATGACGCGCTGGCCGCATTTGTGACACAGCGTGCTGTCGCCGCTTTCATCGTGTACGTTGCCGGTGTATGCGTAGCGCGCGCCGCTTTCAATCGCGATTTCGCGGGCGCGAGTGAGCGTGGCCCGTGGGGTGCGTGCCGTGTCTCGCATTTTCCAGTCGGGATGGAAGGCGCTGAAGTGCAGCGGCACCTGCGGGCCGAGCTGCTCGACCACCCACTCGGAAAGCGCGCGCAGCTCGCCGTCGGAATCGTTTTCGCCGGGGATGACCAGATTGGTAATCTCGAACCAGACTTCGGTCTCATGCTTCAGGTAGAGCAAAGTGTCCAGCACGGCCTGCAGTTCTCCGCCGGCGATTTTGTGATAAAACTGCTGCGTGAACGCCTTCAAATCCACGTTGGCCGCATCCATGTGCCGGAAGAATTCCTCCCGCGGCGCGGCGCAGATGTACCCGGCTGTGACCGCCACCGTTTTCACGTCGGCCTCGCGGCAGGCCTGAGCCACATCGATGGCATACTCCATAAAGATGATCGGGTCATTGTAGGTGAAAGCCACGCTCCGGCAGCCCAGCTCGCGGGCCGCGCGCGCGATGGTTTCCGGCGCAGCCCGATCGGCCAATGTATCCATCTGCCGCGATTTGCTGATATCCCAGTTTTGGCAAAATTTACAGGTCAGATTGCAGCCCGCCGTCCCAAAAGAGAGCACCGGCGTGCCCGGCAGAAAATGGTTGAGCGGCTTTTTCTCGATTGGATCCACGCAATAACCGCTGGAGCGGCCATAGGTGGTGAGCACAATTTCACCGCCGCTGCAGGCGCGCACGAAGCAGACGCCGCGCTGCTCCTCGCGCAACCGGCAGCCGCGCGGGCATACGTCGCACTGGATGCGGCCATCCGGCAGCCGGCGCCAGTACGTCGTCGGATGTGTGTGCGCTGCGAGTGGGGCGGAGGACATTATTCGCGCCAGACTTGATATTGGCCGTAAAATGATTATATTATAGATAGACTGAAATTCACGAAGGTGCGCATGCAAAATGTGAGAGCGGCAGCGGTGGCCGGACTTTTTTATCCCGCGGATGCAAGCGAGCTTCGTCGCGAGTTGCAAGCCCATCTGGCTGCCGCCGAGCCGCATGCAGGAGGGCTGGTGCCGAAGGCCATCATCGCGCCGCACGCCGGTTACCGGTATTCCGGCGCGGTGGCAGCCGTTGCTTACGCAGCCTTGCGCAATGCCCGCGACGTCATCCGTCGGGTGGTCATGCTCGGGCCAGCGCATCGCGTGGCAGTGCGCGGACTGGCCGCACCCGCTGCCGCGCAGTTCGTCACCCCGCTGGGCGCTGTGGAAGTGGATTCCGCCGCGATAGAAAAGGCGCTGCCACTTGCGCACGTCTCCCTCTCCGACGCCGCCCACGCCGAGGAGCACAGCTTGGAGGTGCAGCTCCCCTTTCTGCAGCTGCTGCTGGCACGCTTCTCGCTGGTGCCGTTTGCGGTGGGGGAGGCCACGCCGGAGCAGGTCGCCGAAGTTCTCGACATGCTCTGGGGCGGGCCGGAAACTCTGCTGGTCATCAGCTCCGATTTAAGCCATTTTCACGACTACGACAGCGCGCAGCAAATGGACGAAACAACCACGCAGTCAATTCTCCGATTGCGGCCGCTGAAGCGCGAGCAGGCATGCGGGCGCACTCCCATCAACGGCCTTCTGCGGCTGGTGCAGCAGCGTGGCCTGCGTGCGCAGCGCCTGCAGTTGCGCAACTCCGGCGACACCGGCGGCGACAAAGCGCGCGTGGTGGGTTACGGTGCCTTTCATTTTACGGTGGGAACTGACGGCTATTCGCAGAGCGAGAAACAGGCCCTGCTACGGCTGGCGACGGATTCCGTTCGGCACGGCTTGACGCACGGGGAGGCGCTTCCGGTGCGCGCGGAAGATTTCGACTCTGCTCTGCGCGCGCAGCGCGCTACTTTTGTCACCCTGAAAATAGAGGGGAGGTTGCGCGGCTGCATGGGCAGGCTGGAAGCCATGCGCTCGCTGGCGGAAGATGTGGCGCGCAGCGCTTTCGCCGCCGCTTTCCGCGACCCGCGCTTTCCGCCGGTGACGGAGGCCGATGCCGAGCAGCTGCATACTCACATCTCGGTGCTCAGCCCGCTCGAACCGCTTCAATTCGGTTCGGAGAAGGAATTGCTGGCG
>CAJWGI010000191.1 GCA_913031335.1 uncultured Anaerolineales bacterium
CACGTTCTTGGGTCGCGCAATCTTGCCTATCTCAGTTTCAATCGCGCGCGTGACGACGTTTTCCAGCTCCTCGCTGGCCTGTACTCCGGGCTGTAGCGAGACATAGACATCCGGCACCTTGCCCTTCAGTTCATCCGCCACCGGCACCACGGCGGCCTCCGCCATTTCCAGAATTGTCATGCAGGCTGATTCCAGTTCCTTTGTGCCCAGGCGGTGGCCGGCCACGTTAATCACATCGTCAACGCGCCCGAGGATGCGGTAGTACCCATCTGGCGCCTGCGTGGCGGCATCGCCCGGAAAGTAAGGCCAGTCGCGCCAGTCCTTGCTTTGCGCGTCCCTGCAATACTTGGCGTAGTAGGTGTCCACGTAGCGCTCGCGGTCGCCCCAGATGGTCTGGAACGCGCCCGGCCACGGGTTCAGGATGCAGATGTTTCCGGCCACACCTGAGCCCTCCGCCACGGTGTTGCCCTCCTCATCGTAGATGATGGGGTGGATGCCCGGCACGGCGGGGCCGGCGCTTCCCGGCTTCATCGGGTGCAGCGCGGGCATGGTGCTGCACAGGAAGCCGCCTGTCTCGGTCTGCCACCAGGTGTCAACGACGGCTGCAGTACCCTTGCCGATTACCTCGTGGTACCAGCGCCATACCTCCGGCTCAATCGGCTCGCCCACCGTGGTCATATGTTTAAATTCAAAGTTGTATTTTCGTGGTTCGTCCGGCCCGGATTTGCGCAACATGCGCACCGTCGTGGGGGCGGTATGGAAAATGTTCACGTTTAACCGCTCAGCGATACGCCATGGCCGCCCGGCGTCCGGAAAAGTGGGCACGCCCTCGTACATCACGCTCGTCGCGGCAAGCGCCAGCGGCCCATAGACGATGTAGGAATGGCCGGTGATCCAACCGATGTCGGCCATGCACCAGTACACATCTTCCGGGTGAATATCCTGAATGTACTTCGAAGTGCCCGTCACATAAGCGAGATAACCGCCGATGCTGTGCTGGCAGCCTTTGGGTCGTCCGGTTGTGCCGCTGGTGTACATCAGAAAGAGCGGCGCTTCCGCCGGCAGCTGCACCGGCTCGACACGCTTGCCGCAGAAAGCGAAAAGCTGTTCATCCATAAAGAAGTCACGCCCTTCCACCATCGGTGTCTCGGATTGGTATTCGCCCGCACAACGCCGCCAGACCAGCACCTTATCTACCTGTTGCCCGGCCTGGGCCGCGACCTTCACGGCCTCGTCGGCCTTCACCTTGTGATCGAGCATCTTGCCGCTGCGATAGTAGCCATCCATGGTGATGAGCACCCGGCTGCCGGAATCGGCGATGCGTTCCCCGCAGGCCTTGCCGCTGAACCCGCCGAAAACCACCGAATGAATCACGCCCAGCCGCGCGCAGGCCAGCATCACCACCGGAAGCTCGGTGGCCATGGGCATGTGAATTGTAACGCGGTCGCCGCTTTTCAGGCCGGCAAAATCACGGAGCAACGCCGCGGTTTCATTCACGCGCACGAATAGCTCCTGATAGGTGACCACCTCATGCGGCTCATCCTCCGGCTCGGGCACGAAAATGATGGCGGCCTTGTTCCGGCGCGCCTCCAGATGGCGGTCAACGCAGTTGTAACTGGCGTTGATCTTTCCACCCACGAACCATTTCCAGCAGGGCGCATCGCTGCTGTCGAGCGTGGTGTGCCAGCGCTCGTACCAGCTGAGCATATCGGCGTATTCGTGAAAACAATCCGGGAAATTCTCGAGGCTGAAGCGTTCGTAAATATCCGCGTCAGTCATGTTCGCCTGGGCGACGAACACATCTCTGGGGTGAAAGTACTTCTCCTCCTGCCAGTGCACAGCAATCTGCGCTTCGGTGACCGAGCCCGGCTCTATGTCGCTCATGTTTGGCCTCCTTTGCTTGGATTCAGGTCAATACTTTAGCATAACGAGAGGATATTGCAAGAGTAATCGCGCAATGCCGGGCTCTCGGGCGCTTCCACAACGGATTCGTAGCTGCAGCCCTGCACACGGGCAGCCGGACAGAAGCGAGGTACAACAACGGAGCGCATCGCAGCGGAACAGAAAATCCATGAAAGCGCAATTTTGCGCCACGCTGCGGCCGATAGTCGGCAGCAAAACGGCCTAATTCGATCTTCCCGCCGGCGCAACGGTGCAGCAGTTGATTGACACATTCACCACAGAATTCCCGCCGCTGCAAGCAGAATTACTGGATGAGCACGTCCGCCTTTTCGCGCATGCACGTCTTCGTCAACGAGCGCGATGCCCACTATTTACAGGACGGCCTCGAAACAATTTTGACAGGCGTAGAAGAGATTAAGTGTTCCCCGCCGTAGCGGGCGGCTGAGTTGCGTACTTTCGCTCGAGAACTACGGGCGGGACTGGGGCACACAAGCGAATATCCCTACCGAAGTACTGACCCGGCTATAGTCCCGTATCTTGCTCACGGACACTGGACCACGCCCTGTGCCCACAAGCAACCGCCGCAAACGGGAAACGGATTGCTAAGGCAATCTTCTTCATTAGACTCGGACATATCGCATCCACCGCAGAATGTGCAAGGTGGAAAAGCAAAACTCTGTACATGTGAGCGATAAGCCACGTAGTCCGGGTCATTCCACAAATCAAGCAAGTCACGCTCTCCCACGTTTCCGATCACATGCTGCCGGGAGAGCCGCTTGCGCTCCTTGAGATACGTGCCGTGTGTGTGCATCAGTGGAGTGCAGGGGCTCACGCCCCCATCCCACGCAATCGCCATAGAACCGCTTTCGATGAAGGTGCACACATCATTAGCCCCGCTCAGGTTCAACCCGGCCAGATTAACATTCATTCCGCACGAAAGCGCCTGAAGTAGCACCGGGCCGGTGCGCTCATCAATATCGATCTTGGGCAGGTCGAGTTTGGGCAACCATGGCGAGTCCAGATATGTGATATCCATAACGGATCGTTTGTACAGAATCTGCTCTATTGCATCGGCGGTATGTGGCAGATAATTGGTCACCATGAAACGCATTGCACCCAACCGGCGGCCCAGTGCCAGCACGTCCGGCAATTCAGCGATGTTGCGCTCCATCGCTACAAAGACTATCCCCAATTCGGGATGGGCCGGATACGAAAACTTGCGGGCGCGGCGAAACGCCATCAGATTTTCAATGATTTGCGGCAATTCGGCACCTACACGGACATCTGCGAAACTCTCCGGATTAGCCCCATCGATGGAGACCCACAGGGAATCCAGCCCGGCGGCGATCAAATCCTCCGACCGCTCGACGGTCAGCAGCGTTCCATTGGTTATCATCTCTGCCCGAGCGCCCAAATCCTTCACTCTTGCAATCATGTCCACAATCCCTGGATGAGTCAGTGGCTCGCCGATGCCGCCAAAAAACACCGTTGGCGGTGGTAAAACCTCACGCAAGCCATCTAGAATCCGCTCGAAGATCTGGTCCCCCATGCGCCCGTATTCCACCTCCCAATTATTGCGGTAGCAGGTCAGGCACGCGATGTTGCAGCGGTCGGTCGGCTCTATATAAACCTTGGCCAAATGGGATATGGGGCGATGTAGGCGTATATCGTTATCTCCGGTGTCCAAACGTAGCCGCGCACCGGGTCGCAGCCCAAAACGAGCGGTGGTTTCGGATGGTAGCACCAGCCGTCCCTGCTCATCGACCTCGGCCCAGGTTGGCGTCGT
>CAJWGI010000192.1 GCA_913031335.1 uncultured Anaerolineales bacterium
GAAATGGTCGCTCCGGCCGCGCTCGCAATTGTCATCCCGGTAGCGGTTGGCCTTCTCTTCGGGGTAGCGGGTGTACTCGGACTTCTGGCGGGCGGACTGGCGACTGGTTTCGTGATGGCGGTGATGATGGCGAACGCCGGCGGCGCGTGGGACAATGCGAAGAAACTGGTCGAAGCGGGCGCGCACGGCGGAAAGGGCTCGGAGGTGCACAAAGCCACCGTGGTCGGCGACACTGTGGGCGACCCTTTCAAGGACACGAGCGGACCCTCACTGAACATTCTCATTAAACTAATGAGCATGGTCTCGGTGGTGTTCGCCGGACTGGTTGCGAGCGTGGGCGTCGGCGGCCTGATGGGCCGGTTGCTGACGCTGTTTTAGGCAGGGCAATCCCCCTTAATGTGCAAAAGCGCGGTGAGGTACTCCGCGCTTTTTTTTACCGTCGGGTCAGTCCGCTGTAAAATAGCGCCATGCCCGCGAACGTTGCTTTCGCCGCCGTGCCTTCGCCGGAGCACAATGACCCCAGCCACCCCGAACACAACGGGCGCGTGCCCGCCATCCTGGAGGCGCTGCGCGCGACGAAACTTCTCGAGCGGCTGGTTGAAATCAGCGATCCGGATCCCGCCTCAATTGCACAGGTGACCGCCGTACACCACCCGGATTACATCCGGAAACTTCGCGAGCATGTGCGCTCCGCGCCCGTCTACGTGGATCCTGCCCCCACCTACATCACGCATGCTTCCTTTGAATGCGCGCTAAACGCGGCTGGCTCAGGCATCGCCATGGTCGAGGCAATCCTCGACGGTAGCGCCCGCAGCGGGTTCGCGCTGATACGCCCACCCGGCCACCACGCGCGTCCCCGGGCAGCCATGGGCTTTTGCCTTTTTGGAAACATCGCCATCGCTGCTCGCCACGCCCAAAAGCGCGGAATAGAGCGAATATTGATTGTCGATTTCGATGTGCACCATGGCAACGGTACACAGGAGATCTTTTACCACGACCAGACCGTCTTCCTCGTGTCATTGCATCAGGCAGGAATATACCCCGGCGGCGGACGGGCATCCGAAACGGGCTCCGGGGCGGGAGGCGGTTTCACCTTGAACATACCGCTGCCGGCGCATGCCGGCAGCGCCGCCCTGCAGCAACTGATTGGAGACCTGATCATTCCGGCGGCGCGCCGCTTTGCCCCCGGATTAATCCTCGCATCCGCAGGTTTCGACGCGCACTGGCGCGACCCGCTTGCCAGCCTGCAATATGTCAGCCGCGATTATCACTCGCTGGCCACTGCGCTGCAGAAACTGGCGGCCGAGTGCTGCTCGGGCCGACTGGCCTTCTTTCTGGAAGGCGGCTACGACCTGCCGGCTCTGGCAGATGGCGCTTGCAATATCTTCCGAACGCTGCTGGGCGAACCCGCCGAGGATACGCTCGGCCCGGCGTCACATCCGGAGTCACACATAGAAAACCTGCTCGCAGAGCTTCGCCGCATCCATGGGTTTTAGCCCTTGCGTTTTGCGCGCTAATTGGGGACAATACTAGCGGCCAAACCAATGAAACCTGGCTACGGTACTGACAAACGCCCTCCGCAGAGAAAACCGCGCCGTGGAAAGTCCCGCGCTGCGCAGTTTTTCCGCCCGCTTTCGCCATTCGCCCCGTCAGAAAGCGGTGATAATGACCGGCAGCTGCCGGATTGGGTGCGGTCCCCGGCCTCCCGGCGACTGCCACAGGCGAGCGGCGAGTACAATTTTGACTGGCTTAGCGACCCCGCGCCAGCCCGAGTTACCCCGGCCGCAACCCGACCGAAGACCGAGTCCGAGCAACCCCCACAGTCGCAGTCGCCGGCGGTGGCTGAAGGCCCGCTTTCAACCGTTCAGCCCGCGCGTGAAGATTCCTCTGACAAGACAGACCCCCGCGCCACCCTCACGACTGATTCCGGCCAGGCCGACGCGGCAAAAAAGGACGACTCGTCGCCGCCCGCAATCGAACACATCACTGCAAACACCCCTGAAAAAACATTGAAGACAGCGCGTACTCTCTCACAGGACGGCAAAATGCAAGCCGCGCTCGGACATTATTTGCAGCTGGTGAAAACAGACCAGAAACTCAAGCAGGTGGTCGCGGATTTGGAGGCACAACGGGCGAATCCACACATAGTGCAGACACCGCTAATGCTTCAAACGCTTGCGGACGCATACACAAAAACCGGTAAACTTGCCAAGGCGCTGCCGCTGTACCGTCAGGCGCTGGGCCGTTGAGCGCCGTAATTAGCGACCCCGGAGGTCCTCCTTGGAACGAACACTGTTATTGATTAAACCGGACGCCGTGCAGCGCGGGCTGATGGGCGTCATTATCAGCCGCGTCGAGCAGCGCGGGTTGCGCATGATTGGCATGAAACTCATGCGTGTCTCGCGCACACTCGCGGAGACGCATTACTCAATCCATCAGGGGAAGCCGTTCTACGACAAGTTGATCGGGTACATCACTTCAGCGCCCGTGGTCGCCATTGCCTGGCAGGGAAACAGGGCCGTGGCCGTAGTGCGGCAGGTGCTGGGCGCGACTGACCCCACCGCAGCCAGCCCCGGCACGGTGCGTGGTGATTACGGCATCGACATCGGCCGTAACCTTACGCATGGCTCAGACAGCATCGAAAACGGACAGGCCGAGGTAAAACTGTGGTTCACTGCCGATGAACTGTTGGATTGGGAGCGAATCGGCGAGGAATGGGTCTTTGAGACGTAACAGCTCCTATTTGCCTGCGTGAAATGCTTCAGGGCCCGTCCATTATTGCACCCGCAGCAGCACTTTTCCATGTGACCACAATTTCTCCAACCCATAATGATCACGCTGCCCACGCATGAACAGGTGCACAATCACATCGCCCAGATCCAGCAGCACCCACCCGCTAGCGGCCTGCGCGCCTAAATCCCGCAGCTTTGCACTCCGCTTCTGACCAGCCAACTCCGCCACAACGCGCGCCAGCGCCTTTAGCTGCCGGTCGCTGCGCCCGGTCGCGATGACGTAATAATCCGCTACTATGGATATTCCTTTCAATTCCAGCAGCAGGATGGATTCGCCCATCTTCTCCTCAAGGGCGTCGACCACAGTGTGCGCCATATCCAGTGAATTCAAACGATTTCCTCCGACACTATAGCCCTATACGCATTTTCTATTACCCAATGGCGATGCGGTCGTCGCGCTGAAACGGAATGCGCGCCCAGCGAGCGTGTTGCGCCCCACCGCGCGCCAACGTGCTTTGCATCAGCACCATCTCCGTAACCCGCCATTGCGCAAATCGCTCCTCCTCCACGCCCCGCATCGCTTTGCGCAAGGCGTGTGCCTCCGCGCGCTGCAGCCCGGAGCGCACCCGCCCGATGGTAAGGTGCGCAGTAAAGCGGCGTCGGTCGGGCGCATATCCCAATCGGGCGGCACAACTCTCGGCAGCGCTCTGCAACCGCTTCAACGCGGTCACATCACCCTCGACCCCCGCCCAGAGCAGGCGTGGACGGCGGCAATGCGGGAAACAACCCATACCGGCCGCGGACAGCGTAAACGGCTCTGCGGACTGTGCGGCGCGTCCCAATTCCTGCGAAAGCCGCGAGGCTTGCTCCGCGGAAATCTTGCCCAGAAACTTCAGGGTCATGTGAATGGCATCCGCGCGTACCCAGCGCACCGCCCGCCCGCCGAGAGCCTCCTG
>CAJWGI010000193.1 GCA_913031335.1 uncultured Anaerolineales bacterium
CCCACAAACGCTAATCAACGATGCGCTGTTTGATGTCTCTTACGACGAGATGGTGCTGGTGAAAGACATCGAGTACGCCAGCATATGCGAGCACCACATTATGCCGTTTTTCGGGCGTGCGCACGTCGCCTACATCCCGCGTGGAAAGGTCATCGGGTTGAGCAAAATCCCGCGCATTGTAGATATGTTCGCCCATCGGCTGCAATTGCAAGAGCGTATGACCCGCCAGATAGCCGATTTTCTGGACGAGGCGCTTCGGCCCTTGGGCGTGGGCGTGGTGGTGGAGGGCCTGCACCTGTGCAGCATGATTCGTGGAGTGAAAAAGGCAAATGCGCGCATGGTCACCAGTGCTATGAGCGGCGGCTTTCTAAAAGACCCGCGTACCCGCTCCGAATTCATGGAGCACCTGGGGCGCTCGTCAAGCGACATGCTGTAATAGTTGTTTCATCACGTTCGCGGCTAGCATCGTTTTGGTGTATACTATGTAGACCGAAATAAACACATACAGCCCAGGTGCGCTGCCCCCGGATGGGAGCGCTTAACGGCGAAGCCGGTGAGAGTCCGGCGCTGACCCGCAACTGTAATCTGGCCCCTGCGACCAGAAAGCCAGGACGCCCGCCTGAATCTGTGTTCAGTCACCTCTCGAGGAACGGGGGTGGGGACACTGGCCAAGCCCAGCAAAGCCCCTCTGTCCTCTAGGACGGAGGGGCTTTTTTGTCAGAGGAGATACCGGCAGTGACCTTAACACATCGCCGGCAGCACACTCAAAAGGAGAATAAAATCTGATGTCCTCTAAAACCCATGCAGAACTGACCCTACTCGCCGTTCTGAGCGCTGCGCTGCTGGTTGGTTGCGCGCTGGCGCAGAGCTCCCCCCCGACTGCCGTCCCGCCGGCGCCGGTGACCTTAACCGACAGCTTTGGCAACGAAGTTCACCTCACCGCCCCGCCCACGCGCATTGTCAGCCTCGCCGCATCAAATACCGAGATTGTTTTCGCAATTGGCGCAGGAGATCGCCTCGTCGGACGTGATGAGTTTTCCGACTTCCCTGCAGAGGCGCTGGAAGTGGAGAGCATCGGCAGCCTTTACCCCAAAGTAAACGCAGAAGTGGTAGTCGCGCTTGAGCCAGATTTGGTGCTTGCCGCTGGCATCACCAATCCGGACGACGTGACCGCCCTCGCAGAACTCGGCTTAACCGTCTATGCCACCAGTTTCGCGGCAACCATCGATGACATCTACAATGATATCCTCGCCGTGGGTACGCTGACTGGAGAGACGGCCGCCGCGCAGGCCGTAGTAGATGACATGCAAGCCCGCGTGCGCGCCGTGGAAAAACTCACCGCCAACGTGAGTGATCGCCCAACAGTGTTTTATGAGATAGATGCCACTGACCCTTCCAAACCGTGGACATCCGGTCCTGGTTCCTTCATTGACCTGCTTATTGGCACCGCAGGAGGCACAAATGTGGGCGCTGCCAGCAGCGAAGCCTACTGGCAGATAAGCCTGGAAGAACTGGTGCAGCAAGATCCACAGATAATTGTGCTCGGTTCTAGCAAATACGGCGGGCAAACCCCGGAGATAGTCGCAGAGCGCGCCGGTTGGGGTCAGATTGCCGCCGTGACTGCAGGAAATGTGCACACGTTTGACGACGATCTGGTCAGCCGTCCGGGGCCGCGGCTGGTGCAAGGCCTGGAGGCGCTGGCAGCCATTATTCACCCGGAGCTTTCTGAATAACACACCCGATGACCGGTAATGTTTTGAAGGCATACGCGCCACTACCGCTACTGCTCTCGCTCACCTTGTTGAGCTCCATTGTACTGGCTGTCGGAATCGGCTCGGTGACCATCCCGGCCCGTGTGGTGGCGGAATTACTACTCGACCGCCTTCCGCTGCTCGAGTTCGCCGAAACCGGCACGCGTACGTCCTCTGTGATACTGTTTGATATTCGCATGCCGCGCGTGGCGCTGATGGCGCTCACCGGGGCAGCGCTGGCCACCGCTGGAGCCGCCTATCAGGGGCTTTTCCGCAACCCGCTCGCCGATCCTTATCTCGTGGGCGTGGCGTCCGGGGCAGGCCTTGGCGCTACCCTGGCAATCGCGGGCGGGCTAGATGCCACCGCCATTGGCATGAGCACAGTACCACTGGCAGCATTCGTTGGAGGCGTGCTCACGGTTGGGGTGGTGGTGATGGCCGCTCGGGTGGGTAAAACCACGCCGGTCACCACCATGTTACTGGCCGGGGTAGCGGTGGGCGCGTTCGCGACCGCCGTCACCACCTTTCTCATGCTGCGCCGCCTGGATGGGCTGCAGCGCGCGTTTAACTGGATGCTCGGCGGGTATTCTGCCGGCGGCTGGCGTCCGGTGTTGACAATGTTGCCCTATCTGCTCCTAGGCGCGGTCACGTTACAGCTGCACGCGCGCGCGCTGAACGTGTTCCAACTCGGAGAAGAGCAAGCACAACAGCTCGGAGTGAACGTGGAATTCCTGAAGATGCTGCTCGTCTCCGCGGCGACGCTGATGACGGCAGCAGCGGTGGCGTTCGGCGGCCTGATTGGCTTCGTGGGATTGATCGTGCCGCACGCGCTGCGCATGCTGGGTGGGCCGGATTACCGCCGGCTGCTTCCGCTCTGCATGTTGGGCGGAGCTGCCTTTCTCGTGTTGTGCGACCTAGCGGCACGCACGCTTCTCGCGCCCCGCGAGCTTCCGGTCGGGGTCATCACCGCGCTGACCGGGACACCTTTCTTCATCTTTTTACTTCGCAGACTGAAACGCTCTGTCTTCTGACATGAATGCTCTGTCAATCACTGGCGTCACGGCCGGTTATCATGAACGCCCAGTCATCACAAAGATAGACCTACGCGTCAGTCGCAGCAAGGTGGTTGCATTGGTGGGACCGAACGGAGCCGGAAAATCCACGCTGATCCGGGCTCTGACCGGCGTCATACCCACAACCGGCGGGCAGGTACAGCTGGACGGCGTGAACTTGCTCGGCCTTTCCCCGCTGCAGCGCGCGCGCCGCGTGGCGGTTGTGCCGCAGCAAGCGCTTCTCCCCGAGGCGTTTACAGTTTCGGAGGTCGTGCTGCTGGGCCGCACACCCTTTCTACCGCTCTGGGCAAAAGAAAGCGCCAATGATCACCGCATCTCCCGAGCCGCCATGGAAATGACTAGCGTGCACGGTCTGGCCGACCGTTTCGTGGGGGAGCTCTCGGGGGGGGAACAACAGCGTGTGGTAATTGCGCGCGCACTGGCTCAAGAGCCGGACGTTCTGCTACTGGATGAACCCACCGCACATCTCGATTTGAAGCACCAGAACTCCATCCTCACACTGGTGAGGAGCCTCGCGGTCGATTGCCGACTGTCCGTGCTGCTCACCATGCATGACCTGAATCAGGCGGCGGCCTGTGCACACGAGGTCGCTTTGCTGGTAGATGGAAAAATTCAGGCAATTGGTCCGCCGGGAGAGGTTTTCACTTCCGAGCGCCTGAGCCAAGCATACGACGCTCCGGTGGATGTGATACCCCATCCGCACAACGGCGCGCCGCTGGTGACGACCAACGGTCGTCCGCCGCCCACATAACTGAGCAGCGCTTTCAGAAAGCATCCATGCCACGCATTAGCAGGCCGACCACCCGCACTGGCGACGACGGCACTACCGCCACCGCAAATGGAAAACGAGTTTCCAAGGAAT
>CAJWGI010000194.1 GCA_913031335.1 uncultured Anaerolineales bacterium
GGGTTCCGTGCTCGAAGCCGGTGACGGTATCGCGCGTGTGTCCGGCCTTTCTGACGCCCGCAACGCGGAGTTGGTTCAGTTCGCCAACGGGTCGCTGGGCACGGTTTTCAATCTTGAGCAGGACGCCGTCGGTGTGATTATCATGGGCGATTACGAAGAAATTAACGAAGGCTCAGTGGTGCGCGCGACCGGCCGTATCGCCGCTGTGCCGGTGGGGCCAGCGCTTGTCGGGCGGGTGGTCAACGCGCTCGGCCAGCCGCTGGACGGGAAGGGGCCCATCGCCGCGGCCGAGACCCGGCCGATCGAGCGCATTGCGCCCGGGGTAGTGCGGCGCAGAGACGTTGACCGGCCGTTGGAGACCGGGCTGAAACCCATCGACTCGATGATACCGATAGGCCGGGGTCAACGTGAGCTAATTATTGGCGACCGGCAGACCGGCAAAACTGCGATTGCCATTGACACCATTATCAATCAGAAAGGCAAGGATTGCACCTGCATCTACGTTGCCATTGGTCAGAAAAAAGCCGCCATGGCGCGCGCAGTGGCTACGCTCGAGGAGCACGGCGCGATGGAGCACACCGTCGTCATGGTGGCCTCCGCCGATGACCCCGCCGCGCTGCAATTTATCGCCCCTTATGCGGGCTGCGCGATGGGAGAGTATTTCATGGAGGGCGGTCAGGACGCGCTGGCTGTCTATGATGACCTATCCAAACATGCCTGGGCATATCGGCAGGTGTCATTGTTGTTGCGGCGGCCGCCCGGACGGGAGGCTTATCCCGGAGACGTGTTTTATCTTCACTCTCGATTGCTTGAGCGCGCCGTGCAGCTTGCCGACGAATTCGTTATTGTGGCCGCTGACGCAGGTAAGGAAGTCGAGACGGGCGTGGACGGCAAGGTGTATGGCGGACCGCTCGCAGAGCACGACGCCCGTGAGGCGCTTGCGGCCACAGATGATGCCGACGGATTGACGCTGCGGCGGCTGCCGCGCTCGGGCGGCTCACTGACAGCACTGCCCATTATCGAAACTCTACTTGGTGACGTCTCCGCTTACATTCCCACAAATGTAATTTCAATCACCGACGGACAGATTTATCTGGAAAACGACCTGTTTTATGCCGGCATTCGCCCGGCGGTAAATGTGGGCATTTCGGTATCGCGCGTCGGTGGAGCAGCGCAGACCAAGTCGATGCGCCAGGTGGCGGGTCGGCTGCGCTTGGACATGGCCGCGTTCCGAGAACTGGCCGCGTTTGCCCAGTTTGGCTCTGATCTGGACAAGGCCACGCAGTCGCAATTGGAACGCGGCAAGCGGCTGCAGGAAATCCTGAAGCAGGCACAGTATGCACCCATGTCCCTTTCCGATCAGGTGATGCTGATCTACGCGGGCGTGAATGGTTACGCGGATGAGGTGCTGTTGGAACGCATGCAGGAATGGGAAACCGGCATGCTCCGTTCGATGTCGTCTTCCCACCCCCACGTTGGGCAGGACATCGTGAATAAGGGCCACATTACCGCTGAAACCGAAACGGAACTGAAGACCGCGCTGGACACATTCAACCTAGCCTGGAACTGATCTGTGGCCAGCGCCCGAGAAATGCGGCTGCGCATCCGCAGCGTGGGGAATATCGCGCAGGTGACGCGCGCTCTGGAGGCGGTGAGCGCTTCTAAGGTACGCCGGGCGCAGGCCGCTGTGCAAGCCTCGCGCGATTATGCCCGGCGAGTGGTGGCTGTCATGCAACGTCTCGGCGAGCATTCAGGTGGCGCAACGCACCCTCTCCTGGTTCCAAGGGATTCTGTTGAAAAAGTTGGCCTCGCGTTGGTTTCCAGCGACCGCGGGCTCGCGGGCGCGTACAACATTAACATAACGCGCGCGGCGCTCGCATTCGCGCAGCAGAAAACGCAGCCGGTGCGCTGGGTGACAGTGGGGCAAAAGGGCCGTGATTTGGTTTACGCGCGTGGCGCGAACATTGCTAGCGACTTCCGTAGTTTTCGGGGCTCGCCGACCTTTGCAGAAGTGACGCCGATCGCGCGCGTGCTGCTGGATGATTTTCTTGGCGGGGTGGTGGACGAGGTGTACGTGGCGTATACTGACTACGTCAACACGCTGCGGCAGATAACGCGGGTGGAACGTCTGTTGCCGCTGGTGCCCAAACTGCCCGCGGAAGAGGACGACGGGGCGGAAAAAGCCGCCAGCGGCGGTGCGCCGGTGGGGTACACATTTGAGCCTGAGCCGGAGGAATTGCTCGGGGCGGTTCTGCCACGCTTCACGCAGGTGCAGGTGTTTCAGGCAGTGTTGGAATCGCTGGCGAGTGAGCATAGCGCCCGCATGGTGGCGATGCGCAACGCTACCGATAACGCAAATGAACTGTCCAGTGCGCTACGCCTGGCATACAATAAGGCACGGCAACTGGCCATCACAAGCGACCTGCTCGACATCGCCGGCGGCGCGGAGGCGCTGCGCCAGGCGGCCTGAGCAGCGCAGACTAATTACGATTTGGAGGGTCGATGAATACGATGACAGGCAGGGTGGCGCAAATTCAGGGAGCGGTGGTTGATTGTGAGTTCCCCCCGGATAACCTACCCGAGATTTATGAGGCGGTTGAGATCCCGCGTGATGACGCCGAATCTCTGGTTCTGGAGGTGCAGAAGCACCTCGGCGACAACTTGGTGCGGTGTGTGGCAATGGACGCCACCGAGGGGCTGCGGCGTGGGCTGGCTGCCAACGCCACCGGCGCACCAATTAAGGTGCCGGTTGGGGAGGCCGCGTTGGGCCGCATCTTCAATGTGCTCGGTCGCGCCATCGATGAGCGCGGCGAAGTGCAGGCGGCGGAGTATTACCCCATCCATCGACCCGCCCCTCCATTCGAAGAGCAATCGACCGAGGTGGAGGTCTTCGAGACCGGTATCAAGGTAATTGACCTGATTGCTCCGTTCACCAAGGGCGGTAAGACGGGCGTCTTTGGCGGGGCCGGGGTGGGCAAGACCGTCATCATCATGGAATTGATCCGCTCAATCGCGAAAGAGCATTCCGGTAATTCCGTCTTCGCGGGCGTCGGCGAGCGCACGCGCGAAGGCACCCAACTCTACCGGGAGATGATTGAGTCCGGCGTGATGAAAGACACGGTGATGGTGTTCGGGCAGATGAACGAACCGCCCGGCGTGCGCCTGCGCGTGGCCCTGACCGGGCTGACCATGGCGGAGTATTACCGCGACCAGGGCCGGGACGTGCTGCTCTTCATTGACAACATCTTCCGCTTTGTGATGAGTGGGTCGGAAGTTTCCGCGCTGCTCGGGCGCATGCCCTCAGCGGTGGGTTACCAACCCACGCTCGGAACCGAGATGGGCGAATTGCAGGAGCGCATCACTTCCACCCATCGCGGGTCAATTACCTCAATGCAGGCCGTCTACGTGCCCGCCGATGATTATTCCGACCCGGCTCCGGTGGCGACTTTCGCGCATCTGGATGCCACCATTGCGCTCGAGCGGCCAATCGCCGAAAAAGGCATCTACCCGGCCGTGGACCCGCTTGCTTCCACCAGCCGCATTCTGGACCCTAACATCGTGGGTAGGGAGCATTACAGAGTGGCGCGCGAGGTACAGCGCGTGTTGCAGCGCTACAAAGATCTGCAGGACATCATCGCCATTCTTGGCGTGGAT
>CAJWGI010000195.1 GCA_913031335.1 uncultured Anaerolineales bacterium
CCGCCACAAGCGCCCCGGGGCAGCACGGTCATTTCCGCCAGTTGCTGACCACAAAAGGCGCAGCTGGCCCGAATGCTCGCCCGTGGATGCGCCGGTCTGATTACGGCATATAATTGACTGTGAGTTTCAACGCGGTGGTCTCACTTCTCCATCGAGATCACACCAGAAGACTAACACGGCCCATCACCGTGAATTCCAGCAACCAGCACGGCGTTGGGCCCCAGTTTCACAAATCCGGCTGCTGTCTCGTCAAAGGGGTTCCGACACCCTGAAAGCAAAGCCCTGATCATGCACTCGAATTCCTATGACCTCCAAGATGCCCTGACGGAAAACCGCCTGCTGGGTCTGTGGCGCATCATGACCGGATTTCGCAAGCTGTATTTTGGCGCTGCGGCCAGCATGGGACTGGCGGCCACTGCCAAGACGGCCACGTATTTCCTGCTGCGCTTCTTCGTGGATGACATTCTGGGTGAGGGGCGCACGGAATTTCCATTGCTGCTGATAGGTCTGGGCTTCGTCGGGCTGGCGCTGCTGGAAGGCGGCTTCACTTTCAACAGCGGGCGCTTGGCGGCACGCACCTCCGAAGGCATTACGCTGCGCCTGCGCAACTATCTGTACGACCATCTGCAGCGCCTTTCGTTCACCTATCACGGCAACACAGGGACCGGTGAACTGGTGCAGCGCGCCTCTTCAGATGTGGATACGATCCGCCGATTCTATTCCGAGCAGGCCATCGGGGTCGGGCGCATCTTGCTGCTGTTTTTCATCAACCTGGCTGCCCTGCTGCACCTGAACTGGCGGCTCGCGCTGCTTTCCGTCATTGCAGTCCCGATAATATTGGCCCTCTCCATCTTCTTCTTCCGCAAGATCGCTACCGCCTACGAAGCCTACCAGGAGCAGGATGCGGTGCTATCAACCACGTTGCAGGAGAACTTGAGCGGTGTGCGCGTGGTGAAGGCGTTCGCGCGCCAGGACTATGAACGTGACAAATTTGAAGTGGTTAATTGGGGTAAGTTCAGGCGCGGTCGCAAGCTGCTGCTGATGCACTCCTTGTACTGGCCAACCTCTGATGTGATCTGCGGCTTCCAGATGCTGGGCGGCTTACTGGTCGGCGCGCTGATGACGCTCAACGGCATAATGTCGCTGGGCACATATCTGGCCTACGCGGGCATGATCGTATGGATCATCTGGCCACTGCGCAACCTGGGGCGGCTGATCGTACAGACATCCATGGCGATGATCTCATACGGACGAGTAGCCGAGGTAATCCGCGAGGAGCGCGAACCGTTGACGGCCGGTAGCCACAGCCCTGGGGACGACTTGCGCGGTGAAGTCATCTTCAGAGATGTCAGCTTCTGCTATGGCGGCGGCAACCCTGTGCTGGAAGAGATCAGCTTCACAGCCGCTCCCGGCCAGACCGTGGCTCTGCTGGGCCCGCCGGGGTCTGGAAAGACCTCGCTGGCGCACCTGCTGCCGCGTTTTTATGAATTCACGAGCGGCAGCATCACCCTAGACGGCGTGGATCTCAACTGCTATGCGCGCCGCTATCTGCGCAACCATATCGGAATCGTGGCACAGGAATCGTTCCTTTTCTCGCGCACTATTCGCGAGAACGTAGTCTACGGAGTTGGGCGCGATGTGCCCGATGCGGCCGTGGAAAAGGCCGCGCGCGCAGCGGCGATCCACGACTCCATCCTCGAGCTGCCCGATAGTTACAACACGCTTGTGGGCGAGAAAGGGGTCACCCTTTCCGGCGGGCAAAAACAGCGCATCGCCATCGCCCGCACCCTGCTAAAGGACCCCCGCATCCTGATAATGGACGACGCGACTGCGGCGGTAGACGCTGAAACCGAGGCCGCCATACTTGCTTCGCTGGAGCAGCTCGGCGCAGGCCGCACCACTTTCATCATCGCGCACCGTATCCACACGGTGATGAACGCCGACCTTATTTTGGTGCTGGACCGCGGTCGCGTCGTGCAACGCGGCACACACGCGGAGTTGACGGAACAAAGGGGTTACTACCGCCGCATTTTCGAGTTGCAGGCCCGCATCGAAGATGAGCTTCAACAGGAATTGAGACTCGCGTAACAATCGGGGAAAAATGGCGGAACACGACAGTTACGAATTCACGGAGGAAGAATACACTACCCAATTCAACGGGCGGACGGTTCTTCGCATTCTGGCCCAGACCAAGCCACACTGGCCGTGGGTTGTGGGCTTTGTACTGATGATCGCGCTGGTGGCGGCGCTGGATTCTTACTTCACTTTTCTCAGCAAACGCATCATTGATGAGGGCATCCTGGGCCGGGATCTGGCGACCCTGTATAGATTGGTAACCGTGTACGCTGGACTGATATTCGTGCAGGCTGGCGCGGTGTTCGGCTTCATTTATTTGTGCGGCATCCTGGGAGAGCGCATCCAGTACGACCTGCGCCAGAAAATGTTCAGCCACCTGCAGGATCTGTCATTCTCATATTTCGATCGCACTCCCGTTGGCTGGATCATGTCGCGCGTGACCTCCGACTCTTCGCGGGTGGGAGAGCTGGTCAGTTGGGGGCTGCTGGATATCACCTGGGGCATCGTGAACATCGGCACTGCGATGGCCTTCATGCTCTACATCAACTGGCGGCTCGCGCTGGTGGTGTTGGGAATTGTGCCGGCGCTGCTGCTCACAGCGGCCCTGTTCAAGCGCAAGGTGTTAACCGAGTACCGGCAGGTGCGCAAGTTGAACTCAAGGGTGACCGGCGCGTACGCCGAGAACATCAGCGGCGTGCGCGTGGTGAAGGCTCTGGGCCGAGAGGAGGCTAATCTAACCGAGTTCGGCGAACTAACGGGCGAAATGTACCGCGCCGGTTTCCGCGCCGCCTGGCTTTCAGCCCTGTTTCTACCGATGGTACAACTCATCACCGCATTTGCCGTGGGTGGCATCGCCTGGTATGGAGGCCTGCAGGCACAGCTGGGTAACGTCACAATTGGCGGAATCCAAGCCTTCATCTCATATGTCACATTCATGCTGTGGCCGATTCAGGAAATGGCCCGTGTTTACGCAGAAATGCAGCAGGCAGTGGCTTCAGCCGAGCGCGTGTTCGGGTTAATCGACTCGGTGCCTGAGGTCGCAGACCGACCCGGCTCGGTGGACCCGGGCACAATCCGAGGGGATCTGGTATTTGAGGGCGTCGATTTCTATTACGACCCGCAAAAGCCGGTGCTGACTAATTTCACGCTGCGGGTAAAGCGAGGCGAGACAATTGCACTGGTGGGGCCGACGGGGGCAGGCAAGACCACGGTGGTCAACATGATCTGCCGCTTTTACGAGCCACGAGGTGGCGTGATCCGAATCGGGGGACGCGATTACACTGAGTACTCCATGCACGCCATCCAGTCGCGGATCGGCATGGTGCTGCAGACACCGCATCTCTTCTCCGGCACCGTGCGCGAAAACATCCGTTACGGCGACCTAGCCGCCTCCGACGAGGACATCGAACGGGCGGCGAACGTGGCGGGGGCACACGATTTCATCGTCACCCTAGAGCGGGGTTACGATGAAGAGGTAGGCGAGGAAGGTATCCTTCTGTCGGTCGGGCAGAAGCAGCTTATCAGCCTAGCGCGGGCGGTGCTGGCGAAGCCGGAGATCTTCATTTTG